>NZ_RZQY01000055.1:0-16905 GCF_003998575.1 Mesorhizobium sp. M7A.F.Ca.CA.001.10.2.1
AGGCGGCAGGGCCGATCACCGCATAGGTGATCTTGACGTCAGGGTTTTCCGCCTTCACGCCTTGTGCGAACGCCGCCGACTGCGAATTCCACGATGGCGGTTCGCCCGAGACGACGATGCCGACCGACTTGGAACGCGACACCTTGGCGGCGAGACGGCCGGCCAGATAGGCACCCTCGTGGCCGCTCAGCGTATAGTCGGCGACGAGGCCCTTCTCCAAGCCGGCTGGCGTGTCGACGATCGCCACCGGAACTTTCAGTTCCTTGGCGATTTCGGGCGCCGAGGTGTTGTAGCCGCTGGCATGCGCGATCAACAGGCTGGCGCCGTCGGAGGCAAGTTCCCGCAAGGTCGGACGAACGTCGCCATAGCCGAGGCCCTGGGCCACGACCACTTCGACGCCGGCGGCCTTGCCCGCCGCCTTGGCGGCGTCGATGCCTTGCTGGTTCCAGCCATAGTCCGTGCCTTCTTCGGGCGTCAGGATGGCGATCGACTTGACCTCGCCGGCAAGCGCGCCGCTCATCAAGACACCGGTCAATATAGCTGCACTTACACTGCTCTTAAGAAACTTTAACATGTTACCCTCTCTGTTGTTTTACCAATCAATATTCTTATTGTTATTGCGCAAAAGCGAGATAGACTGCCTAGGAAAAATTACATTATGGAGCTCAGGCAAAGTGAAGATCCGTTATGGCCTTCCGGTGATGCTGGCGTTGTCGTCCTTCGCCAACGCGGTTGAGTTGCACCATGTCACCGTCCGCACCGGCACTGACGGGCTCGACATGGTTCCGTTGACGATTTCGAATGCGGGCAGCGAAAGCCTCTCCTGCAACGCCGACTTCGCCCACTGGTATTCAGCCGGGATCGCAACGGTCGAGCCGGGCAAGAAGACCCGCGTCGAGCTCTGGTTCGATGCGAAGACCGGCACGTTCACGATCCTCAACGACAAACGCGAGAACCTGCCCGTCGAGCGGCTGTGGTGCGGTCTGGCGAGCCGCGCATATGCCACCCGCGTGCAGGTCACGCTCGACCGCACCGATGCGGCGAAAGGCGAGCGTGATGTGTCCTGCGGCATCGCGCGGGACAGCCTGGTCTGCCGGTAGGCGGTCATCGGGCTTTCCGTTCGAACACCGCGCGCCCCTTATTCTTTTGCCAGGAATGCGTCGGTGAAGACGTCGTCCGCCGACAGAGCCGTCTTGAGCACCCCCTGGTCCGTCAGCGTCTTCAGGGTCTCCTCCCACTGCGTCTTCGTCATCCAGCCAAGACCGTGTTCCTTTGTGTCGGGGCTGCTGAACGTCGAGGCGATGTCGGCGTTGATCTGCGCCAGCAGTACATCCTTTTTCTCCGCATAGCCGGGCGCGGCCTTGGCCGTGATCTCGGCGGCCTCTTCCGGATGAGCCACGACATAGTCGAAGGCCTCCCTGTATGCCTTGACGAAGCGGCGTACGACGTCCGGCTTGTCCTTGATCATCGCCTGCGAGGTGAACAGGCCCGAGCCATAGGCTTTCCACCCATGGTCCGCCCCCATCATGATGCTGAGCGAGCCGGGGCCTCCGGCCTTCGCTTCCAGCTCGGGAACCTCCGCATCGATATAGCCGACGACCGTCTGAACCCGGCCAAGCAGCAAATAGCTTTCATAGGGAGGCGAGACGCTGTTCAGCGTCATGTCCTTTTCGGTCAGGCCGTTGGCGGCCAGGAAACCCTTGAAGAAGATGTAGGTGGAGCCGGCCGGATGAATGCCGATGGTCAGTCCCTTGAGGTCGGACGGCTTGGTGAGCTTCAGCGTCTTGGCCAGCGAAATGATCCCCAGCGGCGAGTGCTGGTTGACAGCCGCCAGCGCCACGACCGGGACATTCTGCGACCGTGCGACGGCAAGCGTGGGAAGATCGCCGAACCCGAAATCCGCGTTCTCATTACCCACCAGCCGCATCGCGTCCGGCGAGCCGGACCCCTTGCGGATCTCGGCCACATCGATGTCGTTCTTGGCGAAGAAGCCCTTTTCCTTGCCGACGAAGAACATGGCGTGATTGCCGCGCACCACCCAGTCGAGCTGGACGTTGACCTTGTCGGCCGCCAGAGCCGCGCTGGAGAAGCCGAGTGCGCCGACAAAAGCTGCCAAGGTAGCTGCCTTGATAAGTGACCGTCTCAGCATGTTTTGTTCCCCTTTATGAATTTGGTTGATCGAGTGGGCCTAGGACTGGCTGAATTTCGGCGCCCACGGCACCACGATGCGTTCGAGGATTTCGGCGGCGTAGTAGAAGGCGATGCCAAGCACGGAAACGAGCAGCAGCGCTGCGAAGACCAGCGCCGTGTCGAGCTGGGTCGAAGCGAACTGGATGACGTAGCCGAGACCGTCCGACGCCCCGGCAAATTCGCCGACGATGGCGCCGATCACGCTCAACGTGGCGGCGATCTTGGTTCCGGCCATAAGGTTCGGCAGCGAGTGCGGAACGCGGATCCTGAACAGGATCTGCGTCTGGCTGGCCCCGACCGAATTCATCAGCGACAGCAGCGAGCGATCGACCGATTGCATGCCGGCCAGCATGGAGAGCGTCACCGGGAAGAACGCAATGACCAGGATGAGGCCGATCTTGGGCGCCAGCCCATAGCCGAACCAGAGGATGAAGATCGGCGCCAGCGCGACTTTCGGCACGTTCTGGAACAGCACCACCAGCGGATACAGCGCGCGTCCCAACCAATCGAAGCGCACGATGACCAGCGCAATGGCAATGCCGACCACGACCGAGACCAGGAAGCCGAACAGGATCTCGCCCGCCGTCACCAGCGTCGCCTGCATCAGCGTGCCCCATTGCGCGACCAGCGACTTCGCGATCTCGGAAGGGGCGGGAATGATGAAAGCGGATATGGCAAAGATCCGCACGGCCGCTTCCCACAGCACGATCGTCACCAGCAGGAGGATGACCGCCGGCAGCCAACTGCCGGTCGCCGCACTCCAGCTGGAGGCGAGGCGCGGCTCGGAAAGGTCCGTGATGGGTTGGTCGCTCAAGACGCGCCTCCCGGTTGATGGCTGGAGCGCAGCATCGTTCGCAACTGGACCACCAGCCTGACGAACTCCGGATCTTCGGTGACCGACAGGTCGCGCGGATAAGGCAGCGCAATGTCGAGGCTCTCGGTGATCCGCCCCGGCTTGATCCCTAGCACGTGAACATGGCGCGACAGATGGATGGCCTCGTCGATGGAATGGGTGACGAGCACGATCGTCTTGCCGGTACGCTGCCAGATCTCCAGCAGCGACTGGCCCATCGAATCGCGGGTGATGGCGTCGAGCGCGCCGAACGGTTCGTCCATCAGCAGGACCGCCGGGTCGAGCGCCAGGGCCCGTGCGATGGCAACCCGCTGCCGCATGCCACCCGACAGCTCGTTTGGCCGCTTGTGGGCGCTGTCGCCCAGCCCGACCAATTCCAGCATCTCCTGCCCGCGCGCCCGCAGATCCGAGCGCGACAGCGATTTGTCGGCGATGCCGAGCAGCAGCGAGGCATTGTCGACGGCGTTTTTCCAGGGGAGCAGGTTGGCGTCCTGGAAGACGAGGCCGATCATCCGCTTGCGCGCAGCCTCGATCGGCGCGAGCCCGGCGATCGAAACGCTGCCCTGGGTCGGCTGCACCAGCCCGGCCAGCACCTTGAGCAAAGTGCTCTTGCCGCAGCCGGAAGGGCCGATAAGGGAAACGAACGATCCCTTTGGCACCGAAAGATCGATGTTCCTGAGGATCAGCTGCCGGGCGATGACCACCGAAACGCCTTTGGCGGAGATCAGATCGTCATGGCGGATATGGGCCGGCCTGTCGCCGGCGGCTCGGATGGTTTCAATGCGCATGGCTTGCCGCCCCGCGTGCTGTTTTCTGCCGCACCCGCACCATCTTGATGGCGAAGGCGCCCTTCACACAAACAGCCGACCGGTGGAACTCCTCGAACCGGCCTGCCCTCTGCGCACCATGTGACATTGGCTACTCCCGGCCTTCCAGGATGCGCCGCACCGCGACGAGCTTGCGCGCCCGTTCACCTTGCAGCGCTTTTGTCTGCTCGGGCGTGTAGGCAAACATGCCCTCGCCCGACTTGATGCCGAACTTCGACGCGGCCGTCTTCTCCAGCACCATCGGCGCGACATCGTCACGGTTGGAGAGATCGGCATTCAGGAAGGACGAGACGGATTTGTAGATATCCAGCCCCGCCATATCGAGCAGCGCCATCGGGCCGATGACGGCAATCTTGTAGCCGATGCCCCAGGATACGCAGGTGTCGAGGTCTTCCGGCTCGATGACGCCGCGCTCGACAAGATCGACCGCCTCGCGCAGCAGCGCATAGAGCACGCGGTTCTCGACGAAGCCTGGAACGTCCTTCTTCACCACCACCGGCAGCAGGCCGATCGAGCGGATGAGATCGCGGATAACAGTCACGGTTTCAGGCGCGGTCTTTTCGCCGCCGATCACCTCGATCATCGGGATGATGTGCGGCGGGTTCGACCAGTGCATGCCGACCATCCGCTCGGGTTGCGAGATATGCGCCTGCAGCTTGGTGATCGGGATGCCCGACGTGTCGGAGGCGACGATGACAGACGGGCCGATCAGCGGATCGATGTCGCGATAGGTCTGCGCCTTGATGTCGATATTCTCGGGCACGTTCTCGATCACCAGTTCGGCGCCATCGACGGCCTCGGCGATCGTCTCGACGAAACGCACGCTGCCGGCGCCAGTCCCGGGCGCCTTGATGTCGAGACGGTCGAGCACGCCGCCGGCGAGATCGAGCATGCCGCGGGCGCGCTCGATTGCCCCTGGCGAAACATCATACGCCGTCACATCGAGCCCGCCGCGCGAAAGCCGCGCGGCGATGCCTGGACCCATCGTTCCCAGTCCGATGAGAGCGGCGCGCTTGATCATCATGCCGCCTTTGCGGGAGCAGCAGTGGTTGCCGCCTTGAAAGCCGGCCGGGCGGCGATTGCGGCCACCCAGCGCTCCAGATTGGGCATCGACGGCCGGTCGATCTTGAAGTCGACGCAGCGCTTCAGGATCGGCGCGCAGGCAATGTCTGCAAGGGTCAGCTTGCCGAGCGCCAGGAAGTCCTTGCCGGCCAGGTGGCCGTCGACGATCTTGAGCTGCGCGACAAGGTCCTTCACTTGTTCCTTGTATTCGGCGGTCTGTTCTTCGGGCGTGAGCTTGGCGCCCTTGAAGGCCGCCAGGTAGCCCGGATTGACCGCAGCCAGCAGGAAGTCCATCCAGCGCTCGACCTCGGTCTTTTCGGCCGGCGTGGCGCCATTCAACTGTTCGCCGCCGAATGCCGCGAGATAGCGCAGGATGGTGTTGGACTCCCAGATCACGGTGTCGCCGTCGACCAGCGTCGGCACCTTGGAGGTCGGGTTGAGCGCCTTGTATTCCGCCGTCTGCGTGTTCTCGAACTGGCGGCCATAATCCTCGCGCTTGTAGGAGGCCCCCAGCTCTTCGAGCATGAAGAGCACCTTCTGGACGTTGCCTGATGTCTGGCGGCCTAACAGCTTGTACATGTCGTCTCCTCGCTAGTGTCCAAGGCCTACTTGCTCGCCGGCAGCGGCTTGTAGACGATGGCGTCCATTTCGATCTTGGTGTTGATGACGGCCTTTGCCTCGACGGTCGTGCGTGCCAGAACGGCGTCGCCGATCCCTTCGAGGAACGCCTTGTTGTAGCGGCCGAAATCGCGCGTATCCTCGAGATAGGTGGTGATCCGCACGACATCCGACAGCGTCGCGCCTTCATGCGCGATGACGCGTGCAATGGTCTTCAGCGTCGCCAGCGTCTCTTCCTCGATCGTGCCGCTGATCACGTTGTTGTTCTCGTCCTTCGGCACCTGGCCCGAGACGAAGATGAAATCGCCCGCACGCACCGCCGGATGAAACGGCAGGTTCGGGTTCTTGTTGCCGATGGCGTAGTGGCTGGCGGATTTTCGCGTGCTGTCGCTCAACATACCCCCCTAGAGAACGCTGGTTTCGATGATGTCGACGCCGCGGATGCGATCGATCAGGTAGACGATGCCGCGGTCGTCGATGGTCACGTCGTTGGACGAGGAACGCTCCGCCCCCTCCGGCGCGTCGGGCATGAAATGGCCGACTTCCTTTGGCGCGAACGGATCGGCGATGTCGACGAGGCGCAGCCCCTGCGCGAACCATGCAAACGGAATGACGGTTCCATTGAACCGCTCGGAGGGCTGGTGGCAGCCGGTCATCGGCGGTTGCAGCGCGCCATCCGGGTCGAGGCCCGGCACCTGGAAGGTCGAGATCGGCAACGGGTTGGTCTCGTCGGTGATGTCGTAGATCCAGGTGAAGGCCGGCGGCGAAGGTCGCAGTTTGGCGACATCCTCGTCCGCCACCACCATGATGTTGCGGCCCTTCAGCAACTGCGGGATCGGCAGGCAGGTGTGGGTGGGATGCGGAAAGCTCGGGCTCGAATTGACGTGCGAGACCAGTTTCGGCTTGGTGATGTCCGAAATGTCGAGGATGAACAGGCCGTGATGCCAGTAGCTGACATAGAGCCGGTCGCCCATGCGCAGCGGATGGTGGCAACGCGGCGTGACATAGTCATGCCACGGGTATTCTTCGCCGCCACCCGTCCACTGGCCGGGTATCCACCAGCGTCCGACCTCGACCGGCTGTGCCGGATCGATCAGGTCGAGGATCATCACGATGTTGCCGACATAACCGTCGGCGGTCGGCGAGATGTAGACGTAACGGCCGTCGAAGTCGTAGCGGTGGACGCCCTTGCCGCCGGTTATCCATTTCGAGATGAGCTTGGGCTGCGCCGGCTTGGTTGTGTCGTAAAGCGCCAGTCCGCCGCCGAAATCGGCCGGGCCGGCATCGCCAAAGCGCTCGTGGTTGATGATCATCAGCCCATCCTTGGCGCGCACCTTGTGCGAGTGCCAGCCGGGCGGAACATCGATCGTGGCTATCTTGCGCGGATTGCGCGGGTCGGAAATATCGACCAGCGTCGTGCCGCTCGGCGGCCGCATGTGGCCGATATAAAGGATGTTGCCATCGACCCAGACCTGGCCGCCGCCTGGACAGTCGACATGGCCGATCTGCTTGGTGTTGAACGCCGAAACCAAATGCATACACCCTTGCTGCTGAAGCGTCGTTTTCGATGTCCACGCCGCCAATCGCGGCGGGACAGTGCTTGCCGAAGGACCGGAAACTAGACGAGGCGGAGCAGATCGCCGGCCTGGTTGCGGCCCCAGCGCTTGTAGAGGAGCAGCGCCTTCTGCGTCGGCGCATCAGTGGCGCCGAAGAAGATCACCGGCTCGCTCGACGAGCCGTTGACATGCTCGACCCAGGAACCGCCAGGTATGGCGATGGTGTCGAACTGGTTCCAGTCATAACGTTTGCCGTCGATGATCGAATGGCCGTTGCCGCGGAACGGCGCCAAGAGCAGGCTGGCGGTCTCGCGCTGCGGCAAGGTCTTCTCGCCGGGGCGCAGCATCTGCACGTAGAAATTGATGGTGTGGAAGACGGGTCCGCCGGTGGTCGGATCGACATAGTCGATGACGATGCCTTCATGGGGGTCGCCATCCCAATCCTTGTGGGCGTCGAGGACCGCTTCCATCTTCTCCCAGCGATAGACATACATCGGCGACGACAGGCCGCCGCCGCGCTTGTGGTCGACGAAACGCGGCATCAGGCCACCCTCGCCATAGATGCGCTGTGAGTAGTCACCGGGATAGCGGGCGGTCTGCACCTTCTTCTCGACTTCCTTGCCATCGACCATCTCGGTGTATTTGTGGTCGAAATGGACGGCATGCAGCGTTTCGACCAGCGGCAAGTCGAGCACCGACAGGTTGACCGCCTGCTCGCCGCCGACGGTGCCATGATTGTGCCAGGCGTCGTTGGGCGTCAGCACCATGTCGCCCGGGCCAAAAACCACGTCTTCGCCCTCGACGCCGGTGAAATTGCCCTTGCCGGTCAGGCCGAAGCGGATGGCGCTCGGCGAGTGCTTGTGCGGCGGCATGATCTCGTCGGGATCGTTCAGGCGGTAGGCGGTGTACATGGTGCTGACCGATGCACGCTTGGGCGCAAGACCGGGATTGACCAGGATCAGCGAACGGCGCTCACTGTCGTCCATGGTCACCAGTTCGGCGGCGCGCTGCAGCAGCGGCTCGATGTCCGAATAGGACCACACGAAGGGAACGGCCTTCGACGTCGCCATCAGCTGCTTGATCTCGTCATGGTCGACGCCTTCCGACGTCGCCCAGAACGGAAACATGTTCTTTGCGTAGAGGGCGTCATAGAGGCCCTTGAGTGCTGCCTTCTTGTTGGTGAGCACATCGTTAGCTGGTTGCGCCAGGGACATATCGGACACCTCTCGTCACGAAGAAAATACTTCTAACCAACTCAACCGTATTCGCATTGGTTTTGCTCGACAATAGCCAAATTGCGAATTTTATAAGTTTTTGGTTGAGGTGCATTTTTGGAAGGCAAATGCCCAAAAATAGGCAGAATAGCCTAGAAATGCGCGAGATACGGCTCGCAATCAGGGCGTGGAACCGCTTCGCCACGGCCATGCGGAAGCGCATGACAGTCCAACCAACGCAGTTTTTCAGTCTCAACCAAAAGACTTTGGTTGTATTCCGGCCGCCTCTATCAGGCCGCCACGCTCTGTTGAGCGCGGCTGCGGATCAGATCCGCGGCCTTTTCGGCGATCATGATGACCGCCGCATTGATGTTACCACAGACGAGGTCGGGCATGACCGAGGCGTCCACGACACGAAGTCCGGCGATGCCGCGCACCCGCAATTCCGGATCGACCACCGATGCCGCATCGACGCCCATGCGGCACGTGCCGGCCGGATGATGCACGGTGATCGAGGTCTTGCGGATATGCTCGTCGATCTCTTCGTCGCTCTCGCATTTCGGGCCGGGAAAGAACTCCGCGCCAACGAACGGAGCCATGGACGGCTGGCTGGCAAGGTTGCGCGCAACGCGAAAGCCGGCGCGAAGCGATTGCCAGTCGCTCTGCGAGGACAGGAAGTTCTGGTGGATCAGCGGCGCAGCGACCGGATCGCTCGACGCCAGCTTGACGCTGCCGCGGCTCTCCGGCTGCACCGCAACGATACGGGTCGCAAAGCCGTCGGCGAACGGCGCCTTGAACGGCGACATGTAAGGCCATGCCCCCAGCGGTGCAGCGGTGAAAAGCAGCTGCACGTCCGGCAGCGGCCGGCTTGCGTCGCTCTTCAGGAATGCCACGACGCCGCCAGGCACATCTCCCGAAAAGCCCTTTCCGGTGAGATAGGTCTTGACGAAATCCAGCCCGATACGATCGGCCCGCATCATCTTGAGAAACGGTCCCGGCTGTTTGCGCCGATACATCAGGATGACCGAAACATGGTCCTGCAAATTCTTTCCGACCTGCGCACGATCGACCTTCGTCTCGATGCCATGCGCCGCGAGCTCACCGCCGTCGCCTATGCCTGACAGCATCATCAGCTGCGGCGTGTTGATGACGCCGCCGGCAAGCAGGACTTCGCGCCGCGCCAGAACTTCATGGCTCGCCCCGCCTCTGGTGTAGGCAATGCCCGCCGCGCGCCCATCCCTGAGCAGGATCTTCGTCGCCATCGCGCCGGTCAGCACCTTGACATTGCCGCGGCGCATGGCCGGCCGCAGATAGGCGGTCGCGGTCGAGCAGCGGCGGCCGTTGGCGATCGTCATCTGCAGCCGGCCGAAGCCTTCCTGTATGGCGCCGTTATAGTCGTCGGTCTGCGGGTATCCGGCATCACGGCTGGCTGTGGCGAAGGCATCGATCAGTTCGTCCTTGTACCGGCAGAACTGGGTGTTCAGCGGCCCGCTGCCACCACGGTACCGGCTTTCCCCCGCTTCCCAGCGCTCCTGCTTCTTGAAGTAGGGCAGCACCTTGTCGAACGACCAATCCGTCAGGCCGCTTGCCGCCCAGCGATCGTAGTCGCCGCGATTGCCGCGCACATAAGCCATGGCGTTGGTGGAGGAAGAGCCGCCGATGACCTTGCCGCGCGCGCATTCGACCTTGCGCCCGCCGACATTGGCCTCGGGCTCGCAGAAATACATCCAGTCGTGGCGGCGCTCGGTCAGTATCTTGCCCCAGCCGAGCGGGATGTGGATCATCGGATCGCGGTCCCAATCCCCCGCCTCCAGCAGAAGCACCGATACGGCAGGGTCCTCGCTCAGCCGGTTCGCCAGCACGCAGCCGGCCGATCCCGCACCGACAATGACGTAGTCAAAGGTTTCGCCAGCCGGCATGCGTGATCCTCGGGAGAAAGACGGTCCGCCGCGATGGCAACCGTCGACATGGGCAGTCAACCATCGCGCAACTAGTGTTGTCAACCATTGCGTACAGTTGTAGATTGGTTGAATTGGTTGAGTGCCGTCGAACAGGTTTTCGTGTCACAATATGATGTCGGGACGTTGAGTCGGCGGTCTGCCGATCGGACAGGAGATTTGGTTTTGAGCGCATTCGAGCCGCAGGTCGGACCATCGGATCTCGACGACATCATCGCCGCGGTCCGCCAGTTGCAGCAGGGCGGCGGCAAGCTTCCGTCCGAGCGCGATCTTGCGCAACATCTGAGCGTCAAGCGCCATCAGCTTCGCAAGGCGCTTGAAGTGCTGCGCCTTTCGGGCGACCTCAAACCGGCGCGCGCCAGGCGGGCGCCGACCGCCCTTCCGAGATATGGCGAGGAACTGGTCAGGGTAACCAATCCGATCGAGGTCCTGGAATTGCGCCTGATCATGGAGCCGGGCCTTGCCCGACTGGCGTCGCTGCGCGCCTCCTCTTTCGAGACGGCGCGGATCCTCGACGCGGCAACCACGCCGGAGAACGCCCCGTCGGGTGAGGTCGACTTCGCTTTCCATCTCGCGATCGTTGCCGCGGCCCGCAACCATCTCGCCGCGGAATTCTACAAGATGCTGCGCCAGGTCGGCGTCGATGCGCGGGTGAAAGTTGCGCGCACCGCAGCCCCCACCTGCCCCAAGCGGATCGCCCACCGCGACGGCGAGCATCGCCTGATCGCCGAAGCGATCTCGCAGCGCGATCCCGAAGCGGCAGAGGCCGCAATGCGCACGCACCTTTTGTCCGTGCAGAGACAGATCATGGAACGGTCGAATGCCGGCGCCTTTGCCGCGTGATCGTATCAGCTTCCGATAGTGAGCCTGTGCGGGGAATTTCAAATTGAAACGTCATTTCGACGTGCTGGTGATCGGTGCGGGATCCGCCGGCTCGGTTGTTGCCAGCCGGCTCAGTGAAGACCGGTCGTGCCAGGTCGGCCTCGTCGAGGCCGGGGCGATGCCGGCCGATCCCGACATCGCCGATCCGCTGAAATGGACGATGCTTCAGGGCCGCGCCTACGACTGGAGCTACCGGACCGTGCCCCAGCCCTTCACCGCCAACCGCGTCCATGAATGGCCGCGCGGCAGGATCGTCGGCGGCTCGAGCTGCCTGCATGCAATGGCCTATGTCCGCGGCCATGCCGATGATTTCGAACCCTGGGCGCAAGCTGGCGGCGAGCGCTGGTCCTATCGGGGGTTGTTGCCGGGCTTCATCCGCAGCGAAGCCTTCACTGCCTTCGACGGGCCGACACGCGGCATGAGTGGCCCGCTGGACGTCTATCTGCCGGACGCCGAAGTCAGTCCGGTCGTGCGGGCCTACATCGCCGCCGGGCGCGCCATGGGTGCTCCCGCCCTGAGCGACCACAACAGCGGCGAACTGGTCGGCACTAGTCCCAATTCACTCAACATACGTGACGGCAAGCGCCTGAGCGTCGCCGACGCCTATCTGTCGTCGCAGGTCATGGCGCGGCCGAACCTGACCTTGCTTGCCGGCCACGAGGTCGAGCACCTGGTGCTGGACGGCCACAAGATCACGGGCGTGAGCGTGGTGTGCGGGGGCCAGACCGGAACGCTCTGCGCCGACCGGATCGTCCTTTGCGCCGGCGCAGTATCCACGCCGCTCATCCTCATGCGGTCGGGCATTGGCTGTCCCGATACGCTGAAGCAAGCTGACATACGTTGCCTTGCCGATCGCGACGATGTCGGCCGCAACCTGCAGGATCATCTGCTGGCTCTCGGCAATGTCTACAGCACGAAGAAGCCGGTGCCGCCTTCCCGCCTGCAGCACTCCGAATCGCTGATGTACCTGCACAGCGATGACCCGACCCGCTCCACGGGAAGTCCCGATATCGTGCTGGCCTGCGTCGTCGCGCCGTCGGCGGCCGAGGGCCTGAAGACCCCGCTTTATGGCTCGGCCTTTACCATCCTGTGCGGCGTCACTCATCCAACAAGCCGCGGGCGCATCACACCGAGCGGGCCTGGTCGCAATGACAAGCCGGTCATCGACCCGCATTACCTCGAAACCGAACACGATCGCGCGACATTCAGGATGGCGTTGAAGCGGGCGCGCATGGTCGGCCATCATGCGGCTCTGGGCGAATGGCGCGATATGGAGATCCTGCCAGGCGCACCGGTTCAGTCCGATGCCGAACTCGATGCTTTCATCGCCAGGGCTGCTTCCACCCATCACCATCCGGCCGGCACGTGCCGGATGGGTCGTGACACTGAGGCCGTCGTCGATCCTGACTTGCGGCTGAACGGCTTCGACAATGCCTTTGTCGTAGACGCCTCGGTGATGCCGGCGATCCCGAGCGGACCGATCAACGCCGCGATCGTCGCCATCGCCGAAACCTGGGCGGCGTCTTCACGGGCTACCCCGTCCTCAGCGTAACCGCGGCCGCGTCCGACAGTTCCCCTGGGTTCCGAATGGCTCTGGCTCCCAGCGATTGTCAGCTATGGAGATGCGTCAGTTCAAACGCGGCTCCGTCCTGGACGCCGGCCATGCGCTGCTCGGCGGACCGGAACATGTCCGCGAACTCCACCTGGTTTTCGAACACCACGCCGCCGACCTTGACGGTCAGGGCATCCTCGGTCCCTTTTGGCGCGAAATAGACTTGCGCGATGCGCGCCCGGATACGCTCGCCGATTTCCCTGGCTTCTGCTTCGGTCGCGCCGGCGAGGAAAACCCCGAACATCGACGTCCCCATGCGTCCAACCAGATCCTCCGCACGCACCGACGATTGTATGGTCGAGGCTATGAGCCGCAAGGCCTGATCGCCCCATTCAAGACCAAAGCGCAGGTTGATGGACCGCAGATGTTCCGAATGGATGACCAGGAAGGCGCCCGATTTCGGCCCCGGTACCGACGGCCGTGCCGTTCTTTTTTCGACCATCGACGTGAAGACCGCTCCGTTCAGGCAGCCGGTCATGGTGTCGAAGGTTGCCGACTTGTCGAGTTCCCGGCGATAGCGACGAAGCTCGATCCGTTTTAATCCAACGAACAGAAAAAGCGGAACGCCAAGGACAACGGGCAACAGGATTGCCGTGATCATGCTGCGCCCAAATGGCGTCAGCGCCTCGGAGAACAGGAGCAGATAATTGAGGCCGACGGAAACGCCCAGGATTGCAGCGGTTCCCAGAAAGGTCAGCAAAGCGACGCTTTTCCATGCCTGGTCGGTGGTGCTCGCCATAGTCTTTATCACTGGCCGATCTCCTGTGGTTGGGCTGGTATAAGGCCGGTGTGTTGCAATTTCAGTTTCAAGGAAGCTTGCAATTTAATCGATTGCGTGATGACCCCATCAAGGCTGCGCCCGTGGCGGTTAACAAACAAAACATCAGGGAATGAATGGCAGGCTATTGCGCCGGGCCGAATATGCCCATCTCAGCCTTTCGGGCTGTCGCCTCCGCCTTGCCGTAGATGCCGCTCGGCAGCGCCGTGGCCCAGCCGTTGGAGACAAGCCAGGCGCCGACATCCTGCTTGCCCAGCCTGCACGGTGCGGCGACGGCAAAACGCTCGACGTCCGGCGGTACGAAACAGTGCAGCGCGCGTCCCCTCAACCAGGAATTGAAAACGGCGCGTGCGCGAAGGCCGCAAGGCCAGGTGACGTCATGAAACGAGCAGGAGCTGTCGAGATCGATGCCCCGCACTCCGCTGATGACCACCTTGCGGCCCATGGCTTCGAACATCGCCGACGATGTGGCAATCGGGCGGTAGAGCAAGACCTCCCGCCAATCCCCGGGCATTGGCGTTTTCGGGGGCACGGCGAGACCGAGCTCGCTGAGTGGCGGACGGGGCTCGGCCCTTTCGATCTCAGCGGGATCAAGCCGTGGCGGAGCGATCAGGTCTTGAGCAACCTTGCGCGCCGGCTCCAGGCGTTGTGCGTCGGCAACCGGGGCAACCGGCCGGATAGGCCGGGTATCGCCAACATCCGGCGACGGGGCACGGACAGGCCGATCGACCGAAAGCAACGCCCCGCCTTGAATGATCAGCAGTATCCCGGCCAGAAGCAGGATGCTTCCGAGTGCGATCGCCAAGCGGCTGCGGCCCCGCCTGCCCATCAGCTTGAACAGGATCTCGGGGATTTGCGCCGGTCAGAAACCCGACGTCGATTTGGCAACCAGCTTGAGCGCACCTTTTTCAATCCGATAGAACGGCATCGAGCGTTGGCTGGATCCGTCGGCCCGAAACCGAAACAGGCCGGTCGAGCCACGAAAGCCGTTTGGATTTTCGAGAACTTTCTTGCTGAAGCCATCAGGCCCGACCGCGCTGGCAATCCCTGCCGTCAAGGCAACCATATCATAGGCATAGGCCACATTGACGTCGGCCGGATAGTTGTATGTCGTCCTGAAGCGGTCGGCGATCGGCCCGGTTTCACTTGGATCGAGCGTGGCGATAAACGCCCCCTCGAAGAGCGGATCCATGGGGTGCTCCAGCCAACGGTTCGTTCCGACGACGGAGATGGTCTTTCCCGGAATGCCCTTCGATTTGAGGGCGGCAAGGATGGGCGCCGGACTGCCATTGCCGCTGGCGACAATGACGGCGTCGGGGGCGTCCACGAGTGAGCCCATTTCGTCGATCGCCTTCGCGCCACCGTCGCCGGCAGAATATCGGAGAGTGACCGCGAGCGCCGCGCCGTAGATGCTGAGGCTGTTTGCGACCCGCTTCTCCATGGCGCCGGCGTTTGGATTGTCCGCGACAAGCAGTACGAACTTCTTGCTGCCTTTCGCGGCCAGTCCCGCGGCGCCGGCTGCGGCGCTGTCGGCTTCGCCAAGGAGCACGGCATAGACCCCGGCGCCGCCGGCGAAATTGTCGGCAAGCGCCAGAACCGGTGGCCGCTTCGATCCCGAAAGCGTGGCAATATGCTGGGCTGCCGGCAGCTCGGTCGGGCCAATGACGACTTTCGATCCCGTCGTAATGGCCGTTACCGCCAGTTTGCTGGCCTGCGCGCTGTCGCCCTTGGTGTCCTCTATCGTCAGCGTCAGCAATCCGTTGCCGATATCCGTCATCGCCAGCTTGGTCGCATCGAGCATCTTCCTGCCGTTTTCCCCGGCCGTTCCGGGGGCGGACAGCGGCAGCAGCATCGTGACTTTGGTCGAACCGGTACCCAGCGACTGGGTCGCCTGGACGGGACCGCCACCGGCGGCGCCGTTCTGCCCGGCAGGCGCGGCAATCGTCGCCGGATCGAGCACTTCGGACACGCCGCCCTTCGACTGGCAGCCCGACACGATCGCGGCGAGCGCCAAGGCGATTGCCCATGTCCGCGGACAGTGGACCTGTCGGCCAGCTTCCATGAATGCTCCACCCCTATGTGCCGCCGGATATTGTTCCCGGTCTGGTCTTCAACGCATGTTACGGCGGACTTGCAGTGCCGTCTGTAGTTCTTTTAGCCGCCGAAGAGCCTGCCTCTGAGCGCCCTGATCTGCCTTGCTTGCCCGGCACTTCGATAGTCGGCGCATTTCATGTATCGCGGCCCCGGCACGAACACGCGGCGCACGCAAACGCCCTTTGCCTGGGCAGGGGCTCCGCCCTCTCCGCCCGGCGAAAATGCGGAAAAGCCGAACGTCGCCACCGGCAAAGGCCCGGTCACTTCAAAGCCTTCCCTTGCCAGGATTGCCCGCGCACGCTGGCAGTAGCGGACCGAAAGGGCCGAGAACCGGCTTTCATTGTGCCCGGCGCGATATTTCATGACGGTGGTGCACAGATCGCCCGCGGCGAGCCTGTTGGCCTGTGCAAGATATTTGACCCCCAGCGCGATGTTGGCCGCCGGCGCGCTCAGATCGTCCAGGGAACCTCGAAAGCCGAGCATTCTGGCCGTCGCCGGCATCACCTGCATCAGGCCGACTTCGCCGTCGCCGCCTTGCACGTCGGGATCGAAGCCGCTTTCGATCTCCATCACCGCATGCGCCAGCATCGGCTCCAGGCCATAGATCGATGCCTGGCAACTCGCAAATGCCTTGAAAGCCTGCCGGGTCCACTCCGTGGCCGGATCACAGCGCACCGGTTGCTTCAGTCCGGACGAAAGCTGTGGTTTCACGGATGGTCGTTCCAGCCAGTTGGCACTGGCCGGCGTGACCGTTTGGACAAAGCCAAACAACACGATCGCACCCGCGACCGCCTTCAGGAAGGATCCGTCGGCTGTCATGATGGCCAACAGGCGTGGCTATCCGGTCAGTGCATGTACTCGACCATGCGATCGTGAAAACACTCGCATTTGTTGAGGTAGTCTTCGTCCTTGTAGTTCGTCTTCAGGTAGCCATAGGCCTTGCCGCAAGCGACCTTGGCCTCCGACGCCCAGACGAAGACGGGCCGCGACGAGTTGATCCACTCCGAGCTGTTGGCGACGGCAACCGACTCGTCCATCAACTTCACAACCTCCTGCTTCAGATCGACGATGTTGTCGTTCAGCACCAGGTTGGAGGTGCCGACGACACGGCAATAGTCGCCCGTCGGACCGTCGATGATGTCGGCGGCATACCCCGTCGACCCGACTGCCAGCAACAGCGTCGCAGCGGAAACAAGCAGTCTTGCAGAACGTTTCATATTGAGCTCCCCTAGATATTAGCGACGTATAACATAGTCGCGTG
>NZ_RZQY01000560.1:0-4120 GCF_003998575.1 Mesorhizobium sp. M7A.F.Ca.CA.001.10.2.1
CGACCTTGCCTTCGGCGTCGACCGTACGGAAACGACCCTTGATCTTGGAGTGCAGCGTCACCGCCTTGGTCTCGAGCGCGTGCTGGAGTTCGCCCATGTCGGCAAACACCATGCCCTCGCCCGGCTCGTTCTGGTTGACGATCGAGAGATAATAGAGACCCAGAACCATGTCCTGCGACGGCACGATGATCGGCGCGCCGGAAGCCGGGTGCAGGATGTTGTTGGTCGACATCATCAGCACGCGGGCTTCAAGCTGCGCTTCCAGCGACAGCGGCACGTGAACGGCCATCTGGTCGCCGTCGAAGTCGGCGTTGAAGGCCGTGCAGACCAGCGGGTGCAGCTGGATCGCCTTGCCTTCGATCAGGATCGGCTCGAACGCCTGGATGCCGAGACGGTGCAGCGTCGGCGCACGGTTCAGCAGCACCGGATGCTCGCGGATGACCTCGTCGAGGATATCCCAGACTTCCGGACGCTCCTTTTCGACCAGCTTCTTCGCCTGCTTGACGGTCGAGGAGTAACCCTTGGCGTCGAGACGGGCGTAGATGAAGGGCTTGAACAGTTCGAGCGCCATCTTCTTGGGCAGGCCGCACTGGTGCAGCTTGAGCTCCGGACCGGTCACGATGACCGAGCGGCCGGAATAGTCGACGCGCTTGCCGAGCAGGTTCTGACGGAACCGGCCCTGCTTGCCCTTGAGCATGTCGGACAGCGACTTCAGCGGGCGCTTGTTGGCGCCGGTGATGACGCGGCCGCGACGGCCGTTGTCGAACAGCGCATCGACGGCTTCCTGCAGCATGCGCTTTTCATTGCGCACGATGATGCCGGGAGCGCGCAGCTCGATCAGCCGCTTCAGACGGTTGTTGCGGTTGATGACGCGGCGATAGAGATCGTTCAGATCCGACGTGGCGAAGCGGCCGCCGTCCAGAGGAACCAGCGGACGCAGGTCCGGCGGGATCACCGGAACCACCTTCATGATCATCCATTCCGGACGGTTGCCGGATTCCATGAAGTTCTCGACGACCTTGAGCCGCTTCAGATACTTCTTCTGCTTCAGCTCGGAGGTGGTCGAAGCCAGTTCCGAACGCAGGTCGCCGGCGATCTTCTCCAGGTCCATGCCCGCCAGGAGGTCATGAATGGCCTCGGCGCCGATCATGGCGGTGAAACTATCCTCGCCATACTCGTCGACGGCGATCATGTACTCTTCCTCGCTGAGCAGCTGGTGCTCCTTCAGCGCGGTGAGGCCAGGTTCGGTGACGATGTAGTTCTCGAAGTAGAGGACGCGCTCGATGTCCTTCAGGGTCATGTCGAGCAGCGTGCCGATGCGCGACGGCAGCGACTTCAGGAACCAGATATGGGCGACCGGAGCCGCCAGCTCGATATGGCCCATGCGCTCGCGGCGAACGCGCGACAGCGTGACTTCGACGCCGCACTTCTCGCAGATGACGCCCTTGTACTTCATGCGCTTGTACTTGCCGCACAGGCACTCGTAGTCCTTGATCGGGCCAAAAATGCGCGCGCAGAACAGACCGTCACGCTCCGGCTTGAAGGTGCGGTAGTTGATGGTCTCCGGCTTCTTGATCTCGCCGAAAGACCAGGACAGAATCTTCTCAGGGCTGGCAAGCGATATCCGAATGGAATCGAACACCTGCGCAGGCGCCTGCGGATTGAAGAGATTCATGACCTCTTGGTTCATGCCGTTCTCCTTTTCGGGGTCCTCGAAAACCCCTTGCATCTAGCGCGGGCCAAACGCCCGCCGTCGTGTGTCGGCCACCGGCCGAAGAATTTGGTGCGTTCGGTCGCGATTTCCGCGACCGAACGTCTTGTTTACTCGGCCGCGCCCCTATTCGGCAGCATCGGGCAGCCGGACAGGGTTGTCGTCGAGCTTGGTGTTCTCCAGCTCGACATTGAGGCCGAGAGACCGCATTTCCTTGACGAGAACGTTGAAGCTCTCGGGGATGCCGGCCTCGAAGGTGTCGTCGCCACGCACGATCGCCTCGTAGACCTTGGTACGACCGGCGACGTCGTCGGACTTCACCGTCAGCATTTCCTGCAGCGTGTAGGCGGCGCCGTATGCTTCGAGCGCCCAGACCTCCATCTCGCCGAAGCGCTGGCCACCGAACTGCGCCTTGCCGCCCAGCGGCTGCTGGGTAACGAGCGAGTACGGACCGATCGAACGCGCGTGGATCTTGTCGTCCACGAGGTGGTGAAGCTTGAGCATGTAGATGTAGCCCATCGTCACCTTGCGATCGAACGGCTCGCCCGTGCGTCCGTCATAGAGCTGCGACTGACCGCTGGTATGCAGGCCCGCCTGCTCCAGCATGATGTTGATGTCAGCCTCATGCGCGCCGTCGAACACCGGGGTCGCGATCGAGACGCCGCGGCGCATCTGCTCGCTGAGGCGAACAATGCTCTCGTCGTCATAGTCACGAACCGGCTCGTTGCGGTCGTTGGCCGGGATGAAGCTCTCGAGCGTCTTGCGCAGCGGCTTGATGTCGCCGGCTGCCTTGTACGTGTCGATCAGCTCGCCGATCTTCTTGCCCATGCCCGCGCATGCCCAGCCCAGATGCGTTTCCAGGATCTGGCCGACATTCATGCGGCTCGGCACACCCAGCGGGTTGAGCACGATATCGGCATGCGTGCCGTCCTCGAGGAAAGGCATGTCTTCGACCGGAACGATCCGCGACACGACACCCTTGTTGCCGTGACGGCCGGCCATCTTGTCGCCGGGCTGCATCTTGCGCTTCACGGCCACGAAGACCTTGACCATCTTCATGACGCCCGGAGGCATTTCGTCGCCGCGCTGGACCTTCTCGACCTTGTCCATGAAACGCTGTTCGAGCGCCTTCTTGGAATCGTCGTACTGGCCACGGAGCGCCTCGAGTTCGCTCTGGAGCTTTTCGTTCTCCACGGCAAACTGCCACCACTGCGAACGCGGATACTCGTCGAGCGTATCCTTGGACAGCGTCGAGCCCTTCTTGAAGCCCTTCGGTCCGGCGATCGCTTCCTTGCCGACGAGCACGTCGGAAAGACGCGCGTAGACGTTACGGTCCAGAATGGCCTGTTCGTCGTCGCGGTCCTTGGCGAGGCGTTCGATCTCCTCGCGCTCGATCGCCATGGCGCGCTCGTCCTTCTCCACACCGTGGCGATTGAAGACGCGCACCTCGACGACCGTGCCGAAAGTGCCCGGAGGCATGCGCATCGAGGTGTCGCGCACATCGGATGCCTTTTCGCCGAAGATGGCGCGCAGAAGCTTCTCTTCCGGCGTCATCGGGCTTTCGCCCTTCGGCGTGATCTTGCCGACCAGGATGTCGCCCGGCTGAACTTCGGCACCGATATAGACGATGCCGGCTTCGTCGAGGTTCTTCAGCGCTTCTTCCGAGACGTTTGGAATATCGCGCGTGATTTCCTCCGGTCCGAGCTTGGTATCGCGCGCCATGACCTCGAACTCCTCGATGTGGATCGAGGTGAAGACGTCATCGGCGACGATGCGTTCGGACAGGAGGATCGAGTCCTCGTAGTTGTAGCCGTTCCACGGCATGAACGCGACCAGCACGTTGCGGCCGAGCGCCAGATCGCCGAGCTCGGTCGACGGACCGTCGGCGATGATGTCGCCCTTGTTGACCCGGTCACCCATGCGAACCAGCGGACGCTGGTTGATGCAGGTGTTCTGGTTCGAACGCTGGAACTTCATCAGCCGGTAGATATCGACGCCGGACTTGCCCGGATCGAGATCTTCGGTGGCGCGGATAACGATACGCGTCGCGTCCACCTGGTCGACGATGCCGCCGCGGCGGGCGCCGATGGCGGCGCCCGAGTCACGGGCGACGATCGGCTCCATGCCGGTGCCGACGAACGGCGCCTCGGCGCGCACCAGCGGCACGGCCTGACGCTGCATGTTCGAGCCCATCAGAGCGCGGTTGGCGTCGTCGTTTTCCAGGAACGGGATCAGGGCCGCGGCCACCGACACCATCTGCTTGGGCGACACGTCCATCAGATCGACGTTTTCGCGCGGCGCCATCATCACTTCGCCGGCGCTGCGGCAAATGACGAATTCGTCGACGAAACCACCGTTCTTGTCGAGCTCGGCGTTGGCCTGCGCGACATGGTGCTTGGCCTCTTCCAT
>NZ_RZQY01000561.1:0-4101 GCF_003998575.1 Mesorhizobium sp. M7A.F.Ca.CA.001.10.2.1
GCCCACCAGCGCAGCGCGCACCCGCTCGCGCTGGTGGCCGGTGACGATGACAGTGCCGGACGCCTTCGAGCCGAGCGCCCGCTCGGCGGTGCGGCGCACAAGCGGCTTGCCGTCGAACAGCGCCAAAAGCTTGTTCGGCCCGCCCATGCGGCTTGAGCGGCCAGCGGCCAGCAGCACGATGCCGACCTTGAGCTGGCTTTTGGCCGGCAGCGGTTCGCGCGGCTGCGGCCGTGTCGGGATTTCCATCAACAGCCCGCCGACCCCCATGGCGGCAATATCCCTGGCCGTCACGTCGAGGCCAGCGATCAACCGGTCCAGCACCCAGTCGAAACCATTCTCCTTGGGGCTGCGGGCGCAGCCGGGCGCGCCGATGATGCGCTTGCCATCGAGCGTGCCGAGCACCAGCAGATTGCCGGGATCGACCGGCATGCCCGCGCGGATGACTGCACCACCCGCCTTCTCGATCGCCGCGGGAATGACATCGGCAAAATCGCTCATCGCCGAAGCGCCGAAGATCACCACCATGTCGTTGTCGCGCGCCAGGGAGACCGCGGCCTCCGCCACTGGCGCGACCTCATGCGGCGTGCGGCGCTCCGCAGTCAGCCTGCCGCCCGTACGCGCCAGCCGCGCTTCGGTGACGCGCAGCGTCTTGTCGAGCACGGAAGGCTTGATGCCCGGCAGAACCGTCTGGATGACGCCGACACGCACGGGCCGGTAGGCATTGACGGCAAATATCTCGCCCGCGGCGCAGATTTCTGTCGCAGCGTCGACCAGCGCTGAACTGACCGCGAAGGGAATGATCTTCACGGTCGCGACCATCTGGCCTTTCTCGACCGGCGCATGCTGCGCCAGCGTGGCGATGGTGATGGCGGGATCAATGGCATTGATGGCATCGATGACAGCGGCATCGACCGTGAAGATGCCCGGCGCCTTGGCATGGAGATTGACCCGCCCGGTCGCGGCAGGCCTGGCTTCGATCCCGCGAAAGGTCATGCTCTCGGCAATCGTTTGCGCGGCCGCATCCTCGCCGAGGTCGTCCTCAGTCAGCACAGCCGCAACGACCTCGGAAACACCGGCAGCCCGCAGCAGCGCCACATCTTCAGCGCTCAGCCTGTGCGCCTTGCGGAAGCGGCGTTCGCCGGCGGTGGTGGAGTGCGCCAGCACCGCGCCTTCCGCGGTCTCGATCGGGATCGGGCCGAATTTCACGCCGCCGCGCCCTTGGCATCGAGACCGCGCGAGCGGAAGGCGTGGATTGCCTGGGCCAACACCGCAACGGCGATCTCTCCCGGGCTGGCAGCACCGATGTCGAGCCCGATCGGCGCATGGATACGGGCGATCTGATCGGCGCTCGCGCCCAGCGCCAGCAGGCGTTCGACCCGCTTGGCATGCGTCTTCCTGCTACCGAGCGCCCCGACATAGAAACAGTTGGCGTCGAGCGCGGCCTTCAGCGCGAAATCATCGACCTTCGGGTCATGAGTGACGGCGGCAAGCGCCGTATAGCTGTCGAGCGGCTGACGCTTCAGCACATCCTCCGGCCATTCGGCATGAAGCGCCACATCGGGAAAGCGGTCCGGCGTGGCGAAGGCGGTGCGGGGGTCGATTATCTCCACGGGATAGCCGGCGATCCTGGCCATCGGCGCCAGCGCCTGGCTGATATGGACAGCGCCAATCACGACCAGACGCGGCTGCGGCAGATGCGCGTTGAGAAAGAAATTCCGCCCCTCTGCTTCGACCGAACCGGAGTTGCCTGTGCGGAACGCCCTGGCGATCGCGGCGCCAAGATCGCCGGCGACCTGATCGCCTTCGCGCACGATGCGGTCGCGGCCGTCACCGAGATCGGTGACCAGGATCGCCGCGCGGCGAGCGCGTCGTTCGGCGTTCAAAATTTTTAAGGCGTAGGGATCCATCCGAGATCAGCCCAGTCTTTCCACGTACACCTTGATGCGGCCGCCACAGGACAAGCCGACCTGCCATGCGGTCTCATCGGCAACACCGAACTCCAGCATCCTGGCCTTGCCGCTGTCGATGACGTCGATGGCCTCACTGACCACAGCGCCTTCGACGCAGCCGCCCGAGACGGAGCCGTGGAAATTGCCGTCGGCGTCGATGACCAGATGGCTGCCTACAGGTCGGGGCGCCGAACCCCAGGTCTCGACCACAGTCGCGATGGCCACGTCCTTGCCGTCCTTCATCCAGCCCTCCGCGATGATCAGCGGGTCGCGGGCCTCATCCAGATAAATGCTGCTTTCCATGACCGTTTCTCCAGAAGTCTGTTTTTCTCGGGATCTGTTTTCCGGGTGGGAAAGATATGGTTATGCGGCGTGCCTCGCGCCAGCGTCCAGCCATCGGCGCGGATCGACGGATTGTGCCGACTTCTTGTCCAATGACGCGCAGAGATCGGCCAGCGCATCGAGATTGTGCACCGAGCGGAACTCGTCGACATGCGGCAGCATCGCCTTGACGCCACGGGCGCGCGCCTGAAAACCGTCAAAGCGCAGCAACGGGTTCAGCCAGATCAGCCGCCGGCAGGATTTGTGCAGGCGCTCCATTTCCTCCGACAGGCCGTCGACATCGTCGCGCTCCAACCCGTCGGTGATCAGAAGCACGACCGCCCCCTGCCCCAGCACGCGCCGCGACCATATCAGGTTGAACTCGGCAAGTGTGTCGCCGATGCGGGTGCCGCCCGACCAGTCCTTGACCGCCGCAGAACAGTCGGCAAGTGCTGCATCGGGATCGCGGTGGCGCATCTGCCGGGTCAGATTGGTCAGTCTGGTACCGAAGACGAAGGTGTGCACGCGACGCCTTTTTTCCGTCAGTGCATGCAAGAAATGCAGGAAGATGCGCGTGTACTGGCTCATCGAGCCTGAAATGTCGGCCAGAACCACCAAAGGCGGATGAACTTCGCGGGCTGAGCGGAATTTCGGCAGGATCAGTTCGCCGCCGGTGCGCGCGGCCGAACGCATCATGGCTCGCGGATCAATGCGGCGGCCATGCGCATCGGCCTTGAAGCGCCGGGTCCGCACCATGTCGAAAGGCAGCCGCAGTTCGGCGATCGCCTTCTTGGCGTCGGCCATCTCGGCGGCGTTCATCTGGGCAAAATCCTTGGCCCGCAGCACCTCGTTGCCGGAAAAGGTGAAGCGGGCGTCGACCTCGATCTCGGGAATTTCCTGTGGCGGCTGGTTCTTCTGGTGGCCCTCGAACATCGCCTGGCTGACCCGGTTTTCAGCGGCGCGCGGCTTCTGCTTTTCCCTGGTGTCGGGTGCCACCGGCGAAAACATAGCCAGCATCTTCTCGATCAGTTCACGCGATTTCCAGAACAGCCGGAAAGCTTCGTCGAAAGTGGCGTGATCCTCATGCCTGGACACCAGCACGGCGTGCAGCGTCCAGTAGAAATCGTCGCGCGAACCAATGCCGGCGGCGAGCACCGCCTCGATGGCGTCCTTGACCGAGGCCGGCCCGACCCGCATGCCGGCCTTGCGTAAGGTGCGGGCAAAATAGACGATGTTGTCGGCAATCCGCCCGTGCGGCATGGCCTCTTTCGGTTCGGGGCGCGGCATCGCCTACTCCGCCGCCGAAAGCTCGGCCTTCACCTCGTTGAGGATGCGCCGGCCTTCGCCCTGTTCGATGCGGGCAATGTCGTCCTGGTATTTCAACAGCACGCCGATCGTGTCGGAGACGGTTTCCGGATCGAGCGCCACCTTGTCGAGCTCGGTCAGCGCGCCGGCCCAGTCGATGGTCTCGGCGACGCCAGGCACCTTGAACAATTCGATCTGGCGCAGCTTCTGGATAAAGGAGACCACTTCTGCCGAAAGCCGCTGGTTGGCCTGCGGCACCTTACGGCGCACGATCTCGAGCTCGCGCTCGGCGTTGGGATAGTCGACCCAGTGATAGAGGCAGCGCCGCTTCAGCGCATCGTGGATTTCGCGGGTGCGATTGGTGGTGATGATGACGATCGGCGGTTCTTCCGCCTTGATGGTGCCGAGTTCGGGCACCGTCACTTGGAAGTCGGACAGGATTTCGAGCAGAAAGGCCTCGAAGGCCTCGTCGGTGCGGTCGAGCTCATCGATCAGGAAAACCGGGGCAGCGCCCGTCTTTCCGGTC
>NZ_RZQY01000562.1:0-4098 GCF_003998575.1 Mesorhizobium sp. M7A.F.Ca.CA.001.10.2.1
TACCAGACCTGGTCGGCTTCGATCGCGCCCGGCGTGTCGTCGCTCGCCTTCTGGGTGGCGCAGCAGGTGCTCGACGGCCGCACCGACATTCCGCACGATCTGCTGGTGCCGTATCTGGCCTTCACACAGGACGATTTCGAGGCCGAGCTGCCGAAGATCCCCAAGGGCGGCGTCGCCAGCCACGAATACACGCAGGAAGACGCGATCGCGGCCATCAAAGCCAACATCAAGTGAGCCTTGAACAAGCGTTGCCCTCCGGATCATCGAGCGGATATCGTTGAGCATGCCTGAAGGGAACGCTGACATCATCAGACTGAACGGCGCCGAAAAGCATTTCGGCGCCGTTCGCGCGCTGGGCGGCGTCGATTTCCATGTCGGCCCCGGCGAGTGCGTTGGTCTCGTCGGCCACAATGGCGCCGGCAAATCGACGCTGATGCACATGGTGGCTGGCACGCTGGTGCCCGACAGTGGCAAGATCGGCGTGCATGGCGACACCGAGGACAACTACTCGGTGTCGCGGGCGCAGCAGCTCGGCATACGCTGCGTCTTCCAGGAACTGTCGCTGTGCCCCAACCTCAGCGTCGCCGAGAACACGCGCATCAACCACGCGTCGCTGCGCGGCTTCGGCTGGCGGCGCAAGGCGGCGGATCTGATCGCCGCCAAGCTCGACGAGATCTTTCCGGGCCACAGCATTTCGGCGTCCGATATTGTCGGCGATCTGTCGATCGGCCGGCGCCAGATGGTGGAAGTGGCGCGCGCCTTCACCGTCACTCAGGATCGGCTCGACCTCGTCATCCTCGACGAGCCGACATCGTCGCTCGATGCGCATACGGCGGGCCAGCTGCTGGCCTTCGTGCGCCGCTTCGTCGCCGGCGGCAAAAGCTGCATCCTGATCTCGCATGTGCTGGGTGAGGTGCTGCGCAACGCCGATCGCATCGTGGTGATGCGCGACGGCAAGGTGGTTGTCGCCGACGCCGCCAGTGCCTTCGACCGCGACCGGCTGGTGACGGCGATGGGCGGAGCGGAGGCGCGCCAGAAGATCGCGGCGCAAATCGCGGCTGCCAAGCCCGCCGCCAGTCCGCTACGGGTCCGGGCGCGGCCCGCCGCGCAGAAGGACGGCACCGACCTCGTCGCCTGCGCCGGCGAGATCATCGGCCTTGCCGGTCTGGCGGGACACGGCCAGACCGATCTGCTGCTGGCGATCTTCACTGCTGCATCGCGCGCCCGGGCCGGTATCGAGGTGACCGCACCGGTGGCGCTGGTCGCCGGCGACCGCCAGTCGGACGGCATTTTTCCGCAATGGTCGATCGCTGAGAACATCGGCATCCGCTCGCTGGCGCGGTTGCGCAGCGGGCTGCTGATCTCGCCGCAGCGCGAGGCCGAGCTCGCCGCATTCTGGCAGAAGAAGATCGGCATCCGCACGCCCGATATGAACAACAACATTTTCTCGCTGTCGGGCGGCAACCAGCAGAAGGCGCTGTTTGCCCGCGCGCTCGGCTCGGACGCGCAGATCGTGCTGATGGACGACCCGATGCGCGGCGTCGATATCGGCACTAAGCTGGAGGTCTATGACCTCGTGCGCGAAGAGGCTGCCCGAGGCCGCACCTTCCTCTGGTACACCACGGAAACCGAAGAGCTCGACAATTGCGATCACATCTATGTCTTCAAGAACGGCCGCATCGTCGCCAATCTGCGCCGCGACGAGTTGACCGAAGAGAAGATCATCCAGTCCTCATTCGGCGATGCGGCCTGAGATGACGGCCGCCAGCCTCGACACCGCCGCCAGGACGTCCGCCGAGCGAGGCGCACTGGCCCGTGCCCGTCTGTTGCGCGGGCTGCTGCCGGCGCTGTCGCTGGCGCTGGTGCTGCTCGCCATCGCCTGGCTCAACCCGCGCGCCATCAGCTATTTCGGGTTCAGCCTGATGCTCAATTTGGCGATCCCGATCGCGCTGGCGACCATCGCGCAGATGTTCGTTATCGCCGGAAACGAGCTCGACCTGTCGATCGGTACTTTCGTCGGCTTCGTCGGCTGTGTCACGGCGACCTGGCTGAAGGACGCGCCGCTCATCGGCGTGATGATCCTGCTCGGGTCGATAGGCGTCTATGCGCTGCTCGGCGCGCTGATCCATCTGCGCAATTTGCCTTCGATCGTGGTGACGCTCGGCATGAGTTTCGTCTGGCAGGGGCTTGCCATTCTCGTCTTGCCCAAACCGGGCGGCAAGGCGCCGGACTGGCTGCTCGGGCTGATGGCGTTCAAGCCGCCCTTCATTCCGTTCCCGATCATCGCCGCGCTGCTGATCGGCCTCATCGTTCATTTCGGCCTGATGCGCACTTCCTATGGCGTGATCCTGCGCGGCTCCGGCGGCAATCCGGCGGCACTCGGCCGCGCCGGCTGGTCGCTGCTCAAGACCAAGATCGTGCTGTTTGCGCTGGCCGGTCTGTTCGGCGTGCTGTCCGGCATGGCGCTGATCGGCATCACCACCTCGGCCGACGCCAATATCGGCAATGGCTACACGCTGCTGGCGATCGCCGGCGTCATCCTCGGCGGCGGCGAATTCGTCGGCGGCCGGGTGTCGCCGATAGGTGCTGTGATCGGCGCGCTGACGCTGGCGCTGGCGGCCTCGCCGCTGCTCACCTTCATGCACATTCCACCCGATTGGCAGGTTGCCGCCAACGGCGCCATCCTCATCATCGTGCTGGCGGCGCGGGTGCTGATCAGCCGCAAGGAGAGGTGAGCGATGACATCGGTGAAATCGCTGCTCGCCAAACCCTGGATCTGGTCGTTCATTGGCGCGCTTCTGGTGTGGCTGGCGACGATCGCCTTCACCGGCGGTTATGGCGCCGGCGGCATGGTGACGGCGGCCCTGTCGCTGGCGGTGTTCACCGTCATTGTCGGCGTCGGCCAGATGTTCGTCATCACACTCGGCCCGGGCAATGTCGACCTGTCGCTGCCGGCCAATATCGGCCTTGCCAGCGCCGTCGCGATGAAAGTGATGGACGGCAATGATTCCATGATCGTGGTCGGGCTGCTGGCGGCGCTTGCCTGCGGGGCGGCGATCGGCGCCGCCAACTATCTGCTGATCTGGGCGCTGCGCATCCCGCCGATCATCGCCACGCTGTCGGCCAGCTTCATCATCCAGTCGATCGACATCAGCTACGGACGCGGCTTGCAGATCAAGCCGCCGCCGGGCTTCGCCGATTTCGCCAACCGGCAGATACTCGGCATTCCGGTGCTGGCCATCCTCACCGTGCTGTTCACCATCGGTGCGGCCATCGCCCTGCAGCGCATGATCTATGGCCGCTCGGTGCTGGCGATCGGCCAGAATATCCGCGCCGCCTGGCTCGCCGGCGTCAATGTCGGCCGCATCCGTTTCCTCACCTACACGCTGTCTGGTGCGCTCGGCGGCATCGACGGCGCGCTGCTCGCCGGCTATTTCCGTGGCGCCAATGTCGATATCGGCAATGAGTATCTGCTGGCCTCGATCGCGGTCGTCGTCATCGGCGGCACGTCGGTCGCCGGCGGCAAGGCCAATGTGCCCGGGGTCTGGGGCGCGGCGCTGTTCCTGGTGCTGCTTTTGACCATGCTCAACACGTTTGGGGTGAGTGCCGGGGTGCGATTGCTGCTCACGGGGCTGATCATTGTCGGGGTGATCACGGCGGCGGGCGGGCAGAAGGCGCCGCGGTAGGCTCCGCCTTCGTCGTCCCAGGCCTGTAATCATTGTGCCAGGCCGACATCCGGTTCCAATCGGCGTCATAGCGCTGTAAATCCCGTTCGCGCGGCCACGGCCGCTGAATAGCGCTGGGAGGTTTGCGTGTCCGATTTCGTGAAGGTCAGCCGCCACGGCGATGTCGCCGTCGTCACCATCGACAACCCGCCGGTCAACGCGCTGAGCTTCCATGTCCGCGAGCCGCTGATGCAGGCGCTGGTTGAGTTGCGCGACGATGCTTCGGTTGCCGCCATCGTCATTGCATGCGCCGGCCGGACCTTTGTCGCTGGCGCCGACATCACCGAATTCGGCAAGCCGATGCAGCAGCCGGAGCTGCGCGCCATCGTGGCGACGCTGGAAACCATCGCCAAGCCAACGCTAGCCGCCATCC
>NZ_RZQY01000563.1:0-4088 GCF_003998575.1 Mesorhizobium sp. M7A.F.Ca.CA.001.10.2.1
CGCCGAGGTTGAGCGTCATGCTGCCGCCCACACCGGCTGTCGCGACGATCTGGTTGTTGCCCGCGCTGACGTTCAGACCGTCGAAAGTCTGGCTGTTTGCCACGCCCGCTGCGCCGGTCAGTGTGACCACGCCGCCGGCCAGGTTGAGGCCGGACGAGCCTGAGATGATGTTGCTGGTCGGCGCTCCTGGCGCGGCGAAGTTCAGCGCCAGGGTGCCGCCATTGACCGTGGTGTCGCCGGTATAGGTGTTTGCCCCGCTCAGCGTGAGCGTGCCGGTGCCGCGCTTGATGAGGCCGCCGCCGCTGGTGGCGCCGTCGGCGATAACGCCGGCATAGCTGGTGCTGGCGGCGCCGTTGATCGTCAGATCGGCGCCGTTGAGAGTCACGCTGCCGCCCGCGCCGGCGAGCGACGTGGCCGTGGTATCAAAGCCATTGAGGTCCAGCGTGCCGCCATTGACGACCACCGCGTTGGGCGCGCCGAACGCGTTGGCGCTGCCGGCCCGCAGGGTTCCGCTGGTGACGGTAGTCGACCCGACATATGTGTTGGCGCCGCTGAGCAGCCAGCTGTTTCCCGCCGCGCCGTTCATGACCAGATTGCCGTTGCCGGAAATCGCGCCCGAAAAGGTGTTGCCGCCGGCGAAGCTGCCGCCAAGCGTGAAGGTGTCGCCCGGATTGGCTGGATTGAACGAGGCCGCGCCGCTCAGCGCCAGCGAGCCGGTGCCATCATTGAGGATCGCGCTGGCGCCGTTGAGCGACAGTATGCGGTCGGTGCTGGCCCCCGCGCCGGTATAGGACAATACGCCGGTGTTGAGGTTGATGATTGAGCCTGAACCCAGCGAGCTGGCGGCCCCCTGGTTCGCCAGTGAACTGGCCTTCACGGTAACGGTCTGGATCGTGACGGCACCACCAAAGGTGTTGGCTCCACCCAATGTGATAGTGCGGTTTGTCCCGCCGCCCATGAATATGAAGGGCCGGGTTGCAAGGTTGCTGCTGATGACGCCCAGCACTCCAAGGTCCGCCGTCTGCGCGTTCAGAATGACAGATGCTGCAAACCCGCCGCCCGCTGTCATGTCTCCGGTTACGGTCAGCGTGCCGGTTCCCTGATTTGTCAGGGCGGAGGAGCCGGTGCTAGGCGCCATGTTCCAGCTGCGGTTCGAAGTATCGCCGCTGCCGGTATAGACGGCGGAGGCATTGCGGACGAAGACCGTTCCGTTGGCCACCGTGGTTGCCGCGCCGAGCGCGCTTGCCTCGCCCAGGTTGCCGATCGATGTGAAGTACAGGTTGAAGCTGTCGGTAGCGACCGCCCCGGTGAAATCATTGGTATCATCGCTCAGCACCGTCTGTGCGACCAGGGAAAAGCCGCCGGCGCCGGTGATGTGCGCAGAGCCGACACCTCCTCCAATGGCGGCGGTGCCGGAGAGCAGCGTAACAACGCGGCTAGCGGCGAGCGCGCCAGTGCTTTGCAAAATCGTGCCCGCCGACAAGGTGATGCCATTGCTGGCGGCGCCGAGCGCCGAATCGCCACTGACGTTCAACCTACCCGCGGTCACATTGATACCGCCGCCGAAGGTATTGGCGCCGGTGAGGGTCAGGGTACCCGCTCCCGCCTTGGTCAGTCCCGCAGTGCCGGCCAGAATCGAACTGATGGTTGCGACACCGTTGGTGGTGATCGTCGGGGTGGCACCGGCGAGTGTCAGCGTGCTGCCCGTGACCGTATAGGTCGTGTTGGTGTTGATGGTCAGGCTGTTCGCGGTGATCGGCGCGCCCAGCGTCACTGTGGCGATTGTTCCGCTGGCGCCGCCGAAGATGGCATTGTCGAGAGCGGCGTTGCTCCACGGCGTATAAGGACCACTGACGCCGTCGCTGTTGGGACTCCACCGATTGGAGCTCACGTCCCAGGTCCCAGTGCCGCCAGTTCCGGCCGCCGTGCCGTTGGGATCCCAGTTTCTGTCGGCGGTGGCGGCCGGCCCCGTGGCCAGCGTCATCAGCAGGACCGCTGGCAGGAGCGGGGCGGCCAACGCCCGCGCCGCCGCGGAGGCCGGCTGCGCCATATGAGCGGCGTAGCTCGCCGCTTCGCCCTTCCACTTGGTCATCCGGCCACCGCGCAGTAGCTGGGAGAAGATAGGCCTATCTGCTTGCCTCGCCGCCCGTCCCTTGGGACCCGGTAGCGCTTGAGAGGATGCGCGCCTAGGATGAAGGTGGCCGGCTTTCAGCCTCGGGTCGCCGGCACTGTCGCCGCCGTCCTTCTGGTCATGGATGGTCCCGCCGCAGGCCAACCCAGCCATGTATCCCCCTACATTAGAAAGTCTTAATGCAATGCATCCCAAGGAATCAGGACACTGGCGCCAACATGGGCATGGAAACATCCGGACGTATTTCAAAAAGGTACGACGTTTGACAAAAACGTCCGACGCGCTTTGTTTTGATTAGACACTTCTACCGGAGTGTTACTGGAATATCACAACTCATTATTTCGTAACGCTAATATTGCCTTAACTGATGCCCGAAATCGCACGCTAGATTGAGGATCGAAAGCGGGTCGGGGTCGCGCCCCGGAACTTCCTCATCGCAGCTGTCAAATGACTCTGGCTTGAAAACCCGCTTAGATAGGCAACCTCCGCAATGGTCATGTCTCGGTTCGATAACAGACGCGTGGCGTGGTCGAGCCGGAGGTCCAAAAGGTAGCGATGCGGCGTCATCCCAAAGCTTCGGCTAAACGCTTGGGTGAAATGCTTCGGTGAAAGCTTTGCAAGTGCGGCTAGCTCGCCGACAGATATCTTGCGGGCGAGGTTGATTCGCAGGAACTCCTGCAGTTTCTGCGCGGACTGCCTGGAAAGACCGCCCTTGAACTGCTCCGGCCCGCTGGTTCGTATGGCATATGCGTGAAGCACGTGAATGCCCAGGATCGCGATCAGCTGCTCGACGTGGAAGCGGTTTGCGCCCTCCTTCTTCGTGAGCTCCGTCTTGAGCAGTTGGGCGACACGCAACGCATTGTCGTCCCGTGTGCCCAGGGGCGGAGGCGTCAGCTCCGTTTCCACTGGGCCAAATTGCTGCCTGGCCAGTTCTTTGAGACTGTCGTCCGGGTAGACGATAGTGGCGCTCTCCCGCGCCTGTGATAGACGCAGCCGCGCTTCAAGATGTGCCGGCTTGACAATGATGCTTCCTGCCGGCGCGTCATAGCGCTCGGCCTTGCCCCCTCCAAGTGTGGCACACACGGGTGCGGCCTCGAGACCGACAAAGACAACGTGTTCACTCGCCTCGAAGGTGTGCAGCCCGGGTGGCATGAGGGAATAGGTCGCCCTGCCCCGCTGTGTCGCAATCGTCCACTCACCGGTAATCGAAGAAACAGACTGCAAATCCTGATCGGATGAATTGAAGCCGTCATCAAGCTCGTGATCAGAAGAAATCATGTTAGTCCGTCGGTGTCATGGGCGGCAGGAAACACATTCACGGCATCTATTAGAATTCTCTAATTTATATAACACTCTTCCATGCAGCCTGGCTGAGCGTCTTTACCATTTGGGATGTAAACTGTTCCTCGAATGACCCGGTTCCCGGTCGTTCGATTTTGATTCCACTTAACGATGGTACAGCAGTTCTGTACCACACAAACGCAACGTTTGTGGACCAGAGTTAAGCGGCTCTGCCCAGCGAAGTGGCTGCATCCGACCGCGTCTTGGCTCAATCATCGCCTCTGCCGTCCATGCGATGCTGGGCGAGCGAACGATAGGTTTGCTACGGGCCTCGTCCGTGCAGTAGACGGCTGAAGGAGCGTCTCGCCGATCGCGCTTTTAAGTCGGCACATAGGCTCCGAGTGTCACTCAATTTGACCAAACCCAGCCGCGAAAAAATCCCATCGAAAGATTGCCGCGCACAGATGCCGACGCATATTGGTCGAGGTTTGAACCGCGGTTGGACGCGCGAGCCACAAAATATCCAACGATGGTGACGGACATTGCGTGACTCCGAACAGCGCCCAATCGAGAACCCACCAGAGCAGCAGCGCCTCCGGGGCTTTTGACTAAAGCGTGGAGGACCGGGAGAATGCGAGGTCGAAGCTGGATCCGGCAAATGCGGCTGGCCGAAGCC
>NZ_RZQY01000564.1:0-4087 GCF_003998575.1 Mesorhizobium sp. M7A.F.Ca.CA.001.10.2.1
GCGCTCTGTGCGCGGCGCCCCCCTCTGGCCTGCCGGCCATCTCCCCCTCAAGGGGGGAGATCGCTGTTCCAGCGGCGAGCCTCTAGTTGATACTCGCCGTATTCGCCGGCTCGGCCGGCCGCGCCTCATTGGCATAAGGCACGCGAAAACCATTCGCCGTCAGCCATACGATGGCTGCCTTCGGCTCGTCCGTCTGGATGATTGTGGCGCCGCGATCGGCCCAAAAACCCCAGACTTCGCGCGGCAGGCTGGCCTGCACCGCCAGTTCGTCGCCGCGGCCGCCGGCAAGGAAGCCGCCCGGCTTGTTGGCGATGGCGTAGGTGTCGGCCCAGATGTGCCAGTTGCCCCTGACCGCGGCCGCGCGCATGCGCATGCTGAACAACGGTCCGCCGGTCTCGGTCAGCGTCTCGGCGCCTGCCCGCCAGTTGATCAGCTCGATTGCGCGCGGCGAAAAGGCATGGCCGACCGTCCGGGCGAAGCCGGCATCACGCACCGCATCATCGGCGATGATCGGCATGAACTGGAAGCCGCCGCCGATAGCGGTCATTGCCGCCTGGACCGTGGTGATCCGGTTCTGGTTCCACAAATTCTCCTTGACGATAACCTGCTCGGCCATGCCGAGATCGCGAGCCACCGCGATCATGCCCGAGAGGTCGCCGACGTCGAGCTTGTTGTCGAGGTTGATGAGGATCCTGTCCCTGGTCGCCATCAGCATCTCGCGCAGCGTCGAGACTGTTTCACCCGTCACCGCACCGGTGCCTTCGACCACCAGCCTGCAGGTCTTCAGTTCGGCCAGGGTGTATTTGACCACCTCGCCCTTGCAGGTGGTGGTGCGGTCGAGCCAGCTGTCATGCATGACGACGAACTCACCGTCCTTCGAGCGCCTGATATCGACCTCGACGATTTCTGCGCCCATGGCGATCGACCCCTCCACGGCGGCAATCGAATTTTCCGCGTAGAGCGTCTTGCCCGCCTGCATGCTGCCGGCGCGATGCGCGGCCACCATGACGTGGTCGCGCCACTGGTTGGCGTGCTCGAAGCGGTCAAGAATCTGCCTGGCGCGGGTCTCGCCGGCCAATGACTGGTCAGAAAAGGCCACAAGTGCCGAGGAAAACAGAAGGCTCAGCCAGATGGTCCGCATCGAGAATCGCTCCTTGCCGGATCGAGATCGGGATAGGCGACCCTCGTGACATCCAGGTGAACGAAGCCGGCTAGCGGTTGTTCGCGGGGAGTGCGCGTCAGATGCGTTTCGAGAGCCGGCGGAACCACGCCATGGCCGGCATCTCGACAAAACGCCAGGTGATCCAGGAGGCGGCAATGGTGGCCGCGAGCATGACGACGATCGCCAATGCTCCCGTCCAGCCGGCGCCGAAGCCGGTGGCAGGCTGGCCGCGCAGCATGAAATCGCCCATCAGGCCGAGGCCGAGCTTGCGCTCGACGAGCCCGGCGATGTTGATCAGGCGCGCCTGGACGAAAATGTGGACCATGTAGATCGAGTAGGACAGCGCGCCGAGCGTCAACATGAACGGGGTTCTCAGCAAGACGCTGATCCAGCCGCCCTCATGGGCGAACAGGAACAGCGCCAGCGCGAACACCAGGGGTGCCGCGATGCCGAAATCATTGCCGCCCGCCAGCGAGACGAAAAGCACGATGACGGTCACCATGACGATTTCGGCAAGGGTCCAGTCCATCCGCGGGCCGCTCCTGGCGAGGGCCTGTCGCGCCCCTGCAATGGAATCATGCTGAAACCAGGCCAGCAAGGCGCCGAGCGAGAAGCCGTACAGGCAACGGATGAAGCCGAAATCGAAGGACACATCCATATGATGATTCGAGAAGCCGAGCAGGAACAGCGGCGCGGTGACGGCGGCGGCGACGAACCATATCCAGGCGCGCGCACCGGCGACGAAGACCACGCCGGCAAACAGGAGATAGGCGAAGAACTCGGCCGAAATGCTCCAGCTTGGCGCATTCCAGGTCAATTGATCCTCGAAACCGACACCCTGGAGCAGAAGAAGATTGGCAAGCAGGCTGCCGAGGTCGAAGCCTCCGCTGAAGGGGGCAGCCCCGGTGCCGTGCAATTGCGGCAGCATCAGCCGCAGCAACTCGAAGCCGGCGAAGGCGGCAAGCATGAGCAGATGCAGCGGGTAGATGCGGCCGAAACGGACCAGTGCGAAGCGCGCGACCTGTTCCGGCTGGTTCAGCCGATCGCCGTAGCTGCTGGCGATGACGAAACCGGAAAGGACGAAGAAAAAATCGACGAACAGGTAGGACGAACCGATGAAGGCGCTTTGCGAAATCGTCGAACCGGTCGGGAAGTGAAACAGCGCCACCAGAAGCGCGCAGATGCCACGCCACGAATCGAGGACCAGGAAGCGTTCACCGGCGACCGTGCCGGTGCGGGTCGACGCCGCGGCACGGGTGGGGTTGAGAAACGCGGTCTGCGTCATGATGATACAATCCTGTCTTGCCGTGGCACTCGGGCAGCGCCATTCCGTCTCGCCAAGCTGTGACTGGCATCTTCCGTGCCGGTTCTGTAGTTGTTGCAACCCGATGAAAAACGAGGATCCGTAATGGCGAACAACAACATCGACAACGCCTTCACCGCCCGTTCCAAAACGGGCGCCGCGTTCGAGCCGACCTACTCCGGCGCGCTGTCGTTCATGCGGCGCAAATACACCAAGGACGTGAAGGGCGCGGATGCTGTGGTGTGGGGTATTCCCTTCGATGCCGCCGTCACCAACCGGCCCGGCGCCCGCTTCGGGCCGCAGGCGATCCGCCGCGCCTCGGCGATCCTCGATAACGACCCGCAATATCCGTTCTCACGCGATTTGTTCGAGCATCTGGCGGTGGTCGACTATGGCGATTGCCTGCTCGATTCGGGCAATCACCAGAAGACACCCGGCACGATCGAACGTGAAGCGGCCAAGATCCTGAAGTCCGGCGCCTTCCTGCTGACGCTCGGCGGCGATCATTTCGTCACCTGGCCGCTGCTCAAGGCGCATGCCGCCGTCCATGGTCCGCTCGCCTTGGTGCAGTTCGACGCCCATCAGGACACCTGGCCGGACGACGGCAAGCGCATCGACCACGGATCCTTCGTCGGCCGTGCCGTCAAGGAAGGCATCATCGACCCCGACCGCTCGATCCAGATCGGCATCCGCACCCATGCACCCGACACGTTCGGCATCAAGATCCTCCATGGCCATGAAATCGAGGAGATGCGGGCGTCCGATATCGCCTACGCCATCGTCGACCGCACCGGCGGCAAGAAGACCTACCTCACCTTCGACATCGACTGCCTCGATCCGGCCTACGCGCCTGGCACAGGCACGCCAGTTGCCGGCGGGCCGTCCTCGGCGAAGATCCTGTCGACGCTGCGCCAACTCAACCAGATCGATATTGTCGGTGCCGACATCGTAGAGGTTGCGCCGGCCTATGATCACGCCGATATAACGGCGATCGCCGGCTCGATGGTGGCCATGCAATATCTCGGCCTGCTGGCTGAGCGAAAGGCCCGGCTTGAAGAGTTGAACAACGGCAACCACAATGGTGCCGCAGTGATTCAAGGTCAGGGCATATAATCTTGAAATATCAGGGAATTTGATCAACCCATGAAACCGAAAATCTTCATCGACGGCGAACACGGCACCACCGGCCTGCAGATCAGGGCGCTGCTTGCCGAGCGCAGTGATCTGGAGATCATGTCCATCCCGACCGAACGCCGCAAGGAAACGGCGGCGCGCGCCGAGTTTCTCAACGCCGCCGATGTCGCGATCCTGTGCCTCCCTGACGACGCGGCGAAGGAAAGCGTCTCGCTGATCGCCAACGACACCACCAAGGTCATCGATGCGTCGACCGCGCATCGCGTGGCGGAAGGCTGGGCGTATGGTGTCGCCGAGATGGACAAGGACCAGGCAAAGGCGATCGCCTCGGCAAAACGCGTCGCCAACCCAGGCTGCTGGCCGCAGGGACCGATCGCCACGCTACGGCCGCTGGTCACGTCAGGCCTGCTGCCGGCGGATTTCCCGATCACCGTCAACGGCATTTCGGGCTATTCGGGCGGCGGACGGCCGATGATCGAGGACTATGT
>NZ_RZQY01000565.1:0-4082 GCF_003998575.1 Mesorhizobium sp. M7A.F.Ca.CA.001.10.2.1
TGCCTGGAATTCACGCGATCCGGCGCGGGTTGCGCTCGCCTATACCAAGGACAGCCGCTGGCGCAACCGCGCCGAATTCCTGCAAGGCCGCGACGCCATCCAGGCCTTCCTGACGCGCAAATGGAGTCGCGAGCTCGACTACCGGCTGATCAAGGAGGTCTGGGCCTTCCACGGCAACCGCATCGCCGTGCGTTTCGCTTACGAATGGCGCGACGACAGCGGTTCATGGTTCCGCAGCTACGGCAACGAGAACTGGGAATTCGATGAACACGGGCTGATGCGCCTGCGCATCGCCAGCATCAACGACCTGCCGATCGGCGAGTCCGATCGTAAGTATCACTGGCCGCTCGGCCGGCGGCCGGACGACCACCCGACACTGTCGGAGCTCGGACTTTAGCATCTTGCCGCAAGGAGGCTTTCGATGAACGCGCATGCTTTCACCAGCGACGTCGCCTTCACGCCGACCGTCAAGGCAATCCAGACCCGCAAGGGCTCACGTCAGTCCTATGCCCGCGTCGAGGAGCGTGGCGGCTGGCAGGCCGGCATCACCCCGGACCTTGCCGCCTTCATCGAAATGCAGACCAGCGTCTTTCTGTCGACCGCCAATGGCGAGGGGCAGCCCTATGTCCAGCATCGCGGCGGGCCGGCCGGCTTCCTCAAGGTGCTGGATGAACATACGATCGGCTTCGCGGATTTTTCCGGCAACCGGCAGTTCATCACGCAGGGCAATCTGGCCGACAATCCAAGGGCGTTCCTGTTCCTGATCGACTATATGCACCGCCAGCGCATCAAGATCTGGGGCACGGCGCGGGTCGTCGAGAGTGACGCCGAGCTGATGGCGAAACTGATGCCGCAAGACTACAGAGCGCGCCCCGAGCAGGTCATCCTGTTCACGGTCTCGGCCTGGGATGCCAATTGCCCGCAGCACATCCCGCAACGGTTCGAGGCAGCCGACGTGGCGGCGGCACTCGGCGAGCGGGACAAGCGTATCGAACGTCTTGAGCAGGAGATCGCACGGCTCAGGGGAAATTCGGGCACGGCCGCAGGGGAATGATCAGCCGCCGGCTGCGGTTTCGGCCAGTGCGATGCCGTTGGGCGTCGGCTTGACCGGCACGATGCCGCGCGCCAGCGCCAGCAAATACTTGTTGTATTCGGTGAACAGCACGCGCAATGCCCGCGGCTTGGTCAGCCAGCCGCCATTGTCGAGGTTGGAATTGACCACCGGATAGGGCTCGAGCTTGGCGCCATGCAGCAGCCTGCCCATTTCCAGCAGGCTGCGGGGCATATGATAATTGTTGGTGACAAGGATCACCGTGCCATAGGCGTGGCTCTCGACCCATTTGGCGCTTTCCTCCGCATTGCCGATCGTATCGAGCGCGGCGCGGTCGATGTCGACGCAGCAGGAGAACAGTTTCTTGTCGCCGCCGGTCGCCGCCTGCAACTGGCGGCGGCTGGCCGAAGGATGGACGCCGCTGATCAGCAGCCGCTCGCCCTTGCCGGACGCCAGCAGATCCATCGCCGCATCGAGGCGGGACTGGCCGCCGGTCAGCACGATGATCGCGTCCGCCTTGGCCGGATTGGCAGGCGTGGTCAGGTGACTGACCTTATTGGCGAACCAGCCGAAGCCGCCGGCAAACAATGTTGCGAGGATGAGGACAGAGAGAGCGGACAGGCGCAACGCGGCTCTTAGACGGCTCACAGTGGAGCGGCCATGCGAACGGGCAACCACCACTGGCATCTGCCCAGCCGTACCGGTCGAATCCCGCGCGTCCATCGCCATATGGTTAATCCTGAAATGCGGCTTTGGGTAGGTAAAAGACGCACTTTGCGTTACGTGAATTCTCCATCCGTGATCACCCTGTCCTATCTATGTCGTTGTCCCAAAACCGGTTCCACTTTTGGGCGACATGAATTAGCCTGCATCCGGCTGGCGGACATCGATGTCGCTGAGATAGGCAACGACGGTGGCGTGGGACGTGGCAGCCGTCAGTCCGCCGATCACCAGCACCATCAACACGACACCGAGATAGCCTGCCGAACCGATGGCGAAATTGCCGAACAGGGCGGTCGCCTGGTCGGCCTGCGGCGTCGCCATATTGCGCGACGACCACCAGGAAAAGACGATGAAGACGAGCACTGCCGCGGCACCGCCGGCCGCCGCTCCCTTCATGCCGGTGACCAGGAAATGCCGGCGGAATTCGCGCGCGATGAAGCGTGCTTCGGCGCCGACGAAATGCAGCACTTCGATGATGTGACCGTTGCCGGCCATGGCGCCGCGCGTCGCGAACACCACGGTCAGCACGGTCGCCGACAGCATCAATGCCAGCACGGCAATGCCGATGGTCACCGTGGTGCGGGCCATCGCTACCAGCCGGTCGACCCAGGTGCGGTGATCATCGAGCGATGCGCTCGGCAGTTTCGGCGTGATCGCGGCGCGCATGGCAGCGAAATCGGGCGGGCTGTTCTCGTCGATGGTGACGATGATCAGGCGCGGCACGGGTAATTCATCGATGTTGAGCCCCGAGCCCAGCCAGGGCTCAAGGAGCCTCGCGGTCGCCTCGCGGTCGATGATCCGGGTCGTCTTGACGCCAGGGAATTCCCCGGCGATCTGGGAGGCCTGGGTAAGGGCTGCTTCCATGTCGAGGCCGTCGACCGGCTTGATCTGGATGGTCGCCTCGCGCGAAATCTGGTTCTCCCAGACGGACGCTGTGTCGCGCACCAGCGTCACTGCGCCGAAAGTCAGGCAGGACAGGAAGGTCATGATGGCGATCACCAGGACCAGTGCCCGGCCAGCGATGTTCTGCGCCGGCACGATCGGCGCCATCCTGCGCTGGGCGCGGGGCTTTGCCTCGGTCGCCTCGGCGTCCTGCTCCCGTTCCACAAAATGTTCGGCGGACAGTTCAGTCATAGATGTCCAGCCTTCCGCCGGCCAGGATCATGCGGCGCGCGTCGACCTGTTCCATCAGGCCAAGGTCGTGGGTGGCGATCACCACCGCGGTGCCGAGCCGGTTGAGCTCGATGAACAGCCGCAGCAGGCGTCGCGCCAGAGGCGGATCGACATTGCCGGTTGGTTCGTCGGCGAGCAGGATTTCCGGCTGCTCGATCAGCGCCCGCGCGACCGCCGCGCGCTGCTTCTCGCCGCCGGACAGAACCGGCGGCAGCACGTGCATGCGCTCGCCCAGCCCGACCCACTTCAACAGTTCGGTGACATCGGTGCGGTAGCTCGCCTCCTCGCGCCCGCGCACGCGCAGCGGCAGCGCGACGTTCTCGTAGGTGGTCATGTGGTCGAGCAGGCGAAAATCCTGGAACACCACGCCGATGCGGCGGCGCAGATGCGGCAATTCGGTGCGCGAGATGCGCGAACGGTCCTTGCCAAAGATGGTGATCAGCCCGCGCGTCGGCTTCAGCGACATGAACAGCAGGCGCAGCAAGGTCGTCTTGCCGGCGCCCGAAGGCCCGCTGAGGAACTGGAAGGAGCGCTCCGGGATGTGCAGGGAGATGTCGCGGAGGATTTCCGGACCCATGCCATAGCGGAGGCCGACATTTTCGAAACGAATCAATTTCGACGACCTGAATTTCGGCACGGCGGCGAGCCGGCCTGTTCTGGGTAAAGACCATCGGCCGGCATGGTTAACCGGCGGTTAATTTCTGGGCTCTTTCGGCTCGTCACGAGGGCTCCGGTGGGGAAGCGTTAACCATTTGTGTTTACGCAAAAGAAACGAAAAGCGAACACGTGCTGCAATGCTGGGGCCATGATGGCTGACGATCGAACCGCGCGCCCGGTTTCCGGCGAAATCATGACCGATCCGGCGGCAATTGCCGCAGCGGACCGGTTCATGCGTGGTTCGGCCGCCGACATCGTCGATGCCGACTACGTGGTGATGCCGCGCCTTGCGCCTGCCGTGGAGAGCGTTTCGCCGCTGCCGCGCGCGATCGTCATGCCACCCGTCGCGGGCATGGACATGCTGCGCAAGCCCGAGGCCCCGCCGGAGCGGCTACCAGCCTCGCGCGGCGGGCCGATCTTCTGGGTCGCTGGTATCGGCGCTGCCTTGGCCGCGTTCTGGGTCTCCGGCGGGCACGCG
>NZ_RZQY01000566.1:0-4080 GCF_003998575.1 Mesorhizobium sp. M7A.F.Ca.CA.001.10.2.1
CTATCTGTCGCTGTTGCCGCAGTTCATCAGCCCCGGCAAAGGCCACGTGCTGTCGCAGCTTCTGGTGCTCGGCGCGACGCAGATCTCGATCAGCCTCAGCGTCAATGCCGTCATCGCGGTGACGGCCGGTTCGATCGCCACCTTTCTCGCCGGACGGCCTTTGTGGCTGGTCATCCAGCGCTGGATGATGGGCACCGTGCTGGCGGCACTTGCGCTGAAGATGGCGACAGAGGCGCAGCGCTGAGGGTGCTGATCTACATCGGCCGCCTTATCTGCTGTGCCCGCTCCGGCTCGACCACCTTGCGGTAGAGATGCCAGGTGGCATGGCCGAGCACCGGCATGACGACGGCGAGCCCGGCAAACAGCGGGATCGAACCGATCACCAGAAGCACGGCGACCAGCAAGCCCCACAGCGCCATCTGCAGCGGGTTGGCCATCACCGCCCTGGCCGAGGTCTCGATGGCTGAGACGGCGCCGACGTCACGGTCGAGCAGCAGCGGGAAGGCAACCACGGTAGTGGCCAGCACGATTACGGCGAAGACAAAGCCCGCGGCATTGCCGGCAAGGATCAGCGTCCAGCCCTTGCTGGTGGTCAGCACGTCGCGGACGAAGCCACCGATCGAGGCCGGCGGCTGGTCGCCGAACAGGCCGGTGTAGATCGACTGCGCCGTGTAGAGCCACAACAGGAACAGCGCCACCAGCATGACGCCGATGACAGCGATCGACGGGACAGCGGACGAGCGCCGCACATCAAACGCGTGCCACCAGGAGGTGTTCATGCCGAGCTCACGCCGGCGGCTGATCTCGTAAAGGCCGAGCGCCGCAAACGGCCCGACCAGCGCGAAACCCGACATCAGGGGATAGATGAGCTGGATGGCATTGGCGCCGGACGTCCACTGCGTCAGGATCAGGCCGACGATGGGATAGATCAGGCACAGGAACACGTAGTGCGATGGTTTTGCCCAGAAATCCTCGAAGCCGAGGCGCAGCGCATCCCAAAGGTCCGACGTGGTGATGCGGCGCACCGTTGGCTGCACATGCATTCCACGTGCGTCCGCCATAACATGAAAGCCGGCCATAACCTTCCTCCCGTGTGTCGGGGCGGTCACCGCCTGGATGGCCGCCAGAGCTGCCACTTCAAGATCGAGAGGCATGATAGCAGAGTTGGCGGCGATTGTCGCCGCGTCAATTGCCTGGGGCGCAACTCCTCGTAGTGTTCAACTCTCCGTATGGCCTCTCATATGGCGTGCCTCGGCAGTCTTTCGTTTTAGCCAATCATTGTTCTGCATTTTAGCATTTACGCATTTTAGCATTTACTTAAATTACTCGTAGGGATCTCTGGCGTATCACCTGAGCTTTACGAGGTTCGGCGAGGAACTATGTTCGCATTGAGAGGCTTCTGGTCTTCGGAGCACGGCAACTTTGCCATGACGACCGCCGTCGCGATGCTGCCGATAATGATTGGTTTGGCCGGCGCCGTTGATCTGATCGGCACGAGCCATGACGCCTCGCAACTGCAGAACTCGCTGGACGCGGCGGGGCTCGCCATCGGCACGAAGTTCTCTCCCGATATGGCGGCCGGCGATGTCCAGGAGCTTGGGCTGCAATTCTTCGCCGCCAATATGAGCGTGGCCGACCAGCAGGAATATTTGGGCAGCGTCTCCGCTTTCGCGGCAACGGCAAGCGGCAGCCCAAGCGCCTACTTTATCTCGCTGTCGTCCAGCATAAGCCGCCCAAGCTTCATCAGCGCCTCGGCCCCCTGGCAGGCCTCCCGCTCGGCCTCGGTCAAGGTAAAACCTGGCGCACAGGCCTGCGTGCTGGCGCTCGATCCGCATGCGTCCGCCGCCGTGAACCTCCAGGGCTCGACCAACGTCTCGATGGACAATTGCGTGATCGCGGCGAACTCGGACGCGTCCGATTCCGTCAACAGGGGTGGCTCCGCGCTGGTTTCAGCCGGCTGTGTCTCAACCGTCGGCGGCACCAGCGGGCTGTTGCCACCCAGCGCCAGTCTCGCCTGCGGAACGCCGCACGAACATAGGTACGCGTCCTTTGATCCATTGGCCGACGTCGTTCCTCCCCCTTACACATTGTGTTTGCCTGTCCCGAACGGCAAAACCTACACGCTGTCGCCCGGCACTTATTGCGACAAGACATTGTCGGGGGACATCACGCTTGATCCGGGCGTCTACATCATGCGCGGCACCACCATAAAGCCAGGGGGGAACGGCAGCCTGGCTGGCCAGGGCGTGACCATATTCCTCATGGAAAGCGCTGAGATCTACATAAATGCCAATGAGAAGGTGAACCTTTCCCCGCCCACCAGCGGCCCTTATGCTGGCATCACCATTTTCCAGGATCACGGCAACACGTCTGCTCTGACATTGAATGGCGGCGCAAATTCCGTGCTCAGCGGTTTCATTTACGCGCCGGACGCGCCCATTTCCTACGCCGGCAACTCTGATATGAGCGCCCAGGGCGACTGTCTCAGGCTTGTCGGCAATACGATTCAGATGACCGGAAACTCGTCCGTCAAGTCGGACTGCGCGGCGGCGCTTGGAAATCGCACAATGTACGCCGATCGGATGATCACTCTGGTGAAATGAGAACGACAGGCGGCCCAAGCGGTAGCGTTGAGAAAAATGGCGGTCCCCTTTAACAATGCCGGAGTGCGGTGGCGACCGCACTCCGGCAGATCAGCGCCTCTCACAAAGGCACATCCTGGTTGAAAACAGAGTGTCGCTACGATTTCGCCGCCGCCGCGAAGCGATCGATCACCTCAGTCAGGGGGACGTGGCCAAGGCAGGCGCCAGAACCGGCGGGCTGTTCGCCATCCTCAACAGCCAGCGCATAACGCACGGCCGGATCGGATTCGATGCGAAGGCGCAATCCGGCCAGCTTGGGATAGGCAGCGCCGTCGATCGCCTGGTGAAACTCCGCCCAGCGCGCCACGCCGATCAGCGTGGTATCGGCCAGCGTCAGCCGGTCGCCGACCAGGAAATCCGTGTCGGCGATCATCGCCTCGAGCCGATCATGACGTTCCGCAACGGCCTTGCGGCCGAACTCCCGCAAGGTCGCCTTCAGCGCCGGTTCATCCGCCGCCATTTCCAATGCCACCCAGAGCGGGCTGAAGGCGGCGGTGAACCCGGTGTTCACGAAGGCCATCAGCTGGTGCATGCGGTCGGCTTGCGGCGTGCGCGGTTCGAAGCTGATGCGGCGCTGTGTGTCGCGGGCTTCGAGCCACGAGGCGATGGCCATTGTCTCGGTGAGCACCCGGCCTTCGTCGGTGATCAGCACCGGCGTTTCCTGACGGTCGTTGATGCTGGCATAGGCATCGTTTTTCATCTCGGTGAGCATGTCGACGCGGCACAGGCGATAGGGTTGCCCGACGCGTTCAAAGGCAGCGACAAGCCCCATCGAGCTTCCCGCCGGGAAGCCGTAAAGGAGGATAGGTTCCATTTGTTTTCTTCCGTGATTGAGAGGATCACGCCGCGCAGCGAAACTTGACCCTAAACGCTTGTCGTCCCATGTAAATTACGCACAATTCTGTAACCAGGATCCGCCCATGAAAGACGTCGTCTCACGCTGCCCGATCGAAGAGACCATGCGCGTGCTCAGCGGTCGCTGGCCCACACTGCTGCTCTATTATCTGAAGGACGGGACCAAGCGGTTCAGCGACCTGAGACGTGACAACCCGACCGTGTCACATCGCATCCTGACCCTGGAACTGCGCAAGCTGGAGGACGCCGGTATCGTGCGGCGAACGGTGCGTCCGGGTTATCCGTTGCGGGTCGACTATGACCTCACGGCGCCTGGCCGCAAACTTGTACCGCTCATCGACGCGCTGGGCGCCTGGTGGGTGCATACGGAAGACGATCGCCAGACTTCATCGACACTGGAGACTTACGCCGGCATGGCGGCAGGTTAATTCTGATCGATTGAGGCAGGATGATCGCCGGCCAGTCGTCCAAACATCCTGAAGTCGTGGTAGGCGCCCTTGAACCGGGCTTTCTGCCGTAGCGTCCCCTCGTAGCGGAAGCCGGCTTTCTCCAGCACACGGTCCGATCCGGTATTGCCCGGCAG
>NZ_RZQY01000567.1:0-4073 GCF_003998575.1 Mesorhizobium sp. M7A.F.Ca.CA.001.10.2.1
GCCGACCTCGGCCGAGCTCGACTCCATGTGGGGTCCCTACATCGAGACCTGCATCGAACTCTTCGGAGCCGACCGCGCCATGTTCGAGAGCAACTTCCCGGTCGACCGGATGGGCATCGGCTATGCCGCCCTTTGGAACGCCTTCAAGCGCATCGTTTCCGGCGCATCCGACGGCGTGAAACGCGGGCTGTTTGCCGGCACCGCGCGGCGCGTCTACCGGCTGGATTGAACCGCCGCGCGGGCGGCGCCAGCCAACACATTTGGCGAGGTGGGGGGAACCGAACCGATAATATCCCTGCATCGCGCCGCCGGCTTAAGCTTCCCCGATAGGGAAGGCGCGCGCGGTCGGCGGATCGGAGCGTGGCGGGCAGGCATTTCTGGAGCAGCCGGAAGTTAGGGAGGTCATGCAGTATCAGCTCCTATTCGCGCCCGTGTTCGCGAACATGGACCATCTTCTAACGGGCGCGTGGATCACCATCCAGCTCTCGTTCGTTGCCATGATTCTCGGCCTGATCGTCGGCGTCGTGCTGGCCTTTGCCAAGACCGGCGGGCCGCCCCCGCTGCGCTGGCTGATCGACGCCTATATCGAGCTCGTCCGTAACACACCCTTCCTGGCGCAGATCTACTTCATTTATTTCGCGCTGCCGGAATTCGGCATCCGCATGACGCCGAACACCGCCGCCATCGTGGCGCTGGTGGTCAATGTCGGCGCCTTCGCCACCGAGATCATCCGGGCCGGCATCGAATCCATCGCCAAGGGCCAGGTCGAGGCCGGCGTCGCGCTCGGGCTCAACCGCCTGCAGATCTTCCGCTACATCATCCTGAAGCAGGCGGTGCGTACCATCTACCCGGCGCTGACCAGCCAGTTCGTCTACCTGATGCTGTCGACCAGCGTCGTCTCGGTGATCTCGGCGACGGACCTGGCCGCCGCCGGCAACGACATCCAGCAGCGAACCTTCACCGCCTTCGAGGTCTATCTTGTCATCACCGGCATGTACCTCGTCATGTCGCTCGGCTTCTCCGGCCTGTTCCGCCTGATCCAGCGCCTCGCCTTTAACTATCCCTTAAGCCGGTAGGAGCGAGGTCATGATCCGCCCCTTCGGCATACAGGAATTCTGGTTCATCGTTCTGGCTGTCCAGTGGACCATCGCGCTTTCGGCCGCCGCCTTTGCCGGCGGCGCCGTCGGCGGACTCGTGGTGGCGCTGGCGCGGGTGTCGAAATACCGGCTGCTCTGCCTGCCGGCGCTCGGCTTCATTCGCCTGTTCCAGGGCACGCCGCTCTTGATGCAGCTCTTCCTCACCTATTTCGGCCTGCAGATCATCGGCTTCGGCGTCAGCCCCTGGGTGGCGGCCGCACTGGCGCTTACCGTGCACGCCGCCGCCTTTCTCGGCGAGATCTGGCGCGGCTGCATCCAGGCGGTGCCGGAAGGCCAGAGCGAGGCGAGCTGGGCGCTTGGCCTGTCCTATTTCGATCGGATGAAATCGGTGATCCTGCCGCAGGCCGCGCGCATCGCCGTGGCGCCGACCGTCGGCTTCCTCGTCCAGCTGATCAAGGGCACGTCGCTCGCCTCGATCATCGGCTTCGTCGAGCTGATGCGCGCCGCGCAGATCATGAACAACGCGACCTACTCGCCGCTCAAGGTCTACGGGCTGGTGACCATCATCTACTTCTGCCTGTGCTGGCCGCTTTCGGTCTACGCCCGGCGCATGGAAGGGCATTACGCCGCTCTGGCGACACGCTGACGTCTCGAATTGTCCGGACCCTCGATGTCGGGGATCCATTTTTTGAAAGGGAGGATACACCTGATGACACTCTGGAAAAATGCTCTGACGTTCGTCGCGAGCGTCGCGGTCGCGGCGGCCGTCACCGTGATGCCGGCTTCAGCCCTGACCTTGAAGGAAATCAAGGACAAAGGCACGATCACCGTCGGCTCGCTGGTCGATTACCCACCCTTCGGCCTGCTCGATTCCAACGGCCAGGCCGTCGGCTACGATCCCGATCTCGCCAAGGAGTTCGCCGACAGCATCGGCGTCAAGCTGACCATCCTGCCGGTGACCTCGGCCAACCGCATCCAGTACCTGCTGTCGGGCCAGGCCGACGTGCTGTTTGCCACGCTCGGCATCACCGAGGAACGCCTCAAGGTTGTCAACTTCTCGGTGCCCTATGCCGGTCTCGAGCAGTTCGTCTATGGCGACAAGGATATCGCCATCACCGACAAGGCGGGCCTCGCGGGCCAGACGATCGGCGTCACCCGCGGCACCACGCAGGATACCGCCGTGACGGCAATCGCCGCGGCCGACACCAACGTCCAGCGCTACGACGACGACGCCTCCTCCGCGCAGGCACTGATCTCCGGCCAGGTGCCGCTGCTCGGCGTTGCCGACATCGCGATCGGCCAGATCGAAAAGACGGCGCCGGACCGCTTCACCAAGAAGTTCCTGCTGCGCCAGCAGGCGCAGGGTATCGTCGTGCGCAAGGACTCGCCCGAGCTGCTTGCCGCCGTCAACGACTTCCTGAACGGGAAGAAGAAGGACGGAAGCCTGGGCAAGCTGCACGAGCAATGGATGAAGGCGCCGTTGCCGGACTTCATCGAAAACGCCGAGAAGTAGGTTCAGGCACGGCCGGCCGCAGGGAGATGTCCACGTGAGTTCAGAACAGGCGAACGCAACCGTCTCGCTCGCGGTGAGCATGGAAAACGTCGAGAAATACTACGGCGCTTTCCATGCGCTGAAGGCCGTCAACCTGACGGTCCGCACAGGCGAGCGAATCGTCCTTTGCGGCCCGTCCGGCTCGGGCAAGTCGACGCTCATCCGCTGCATCAACCAGCTCGAGCAGGTCCGCAGCGGCAAGATCGTCGTCGACGGCATCGAACTCACCGCGGGGCCGAAGAACGTCGAGGCGGTGCGCCGCAACGTCGGCATGGTGTTCCAGCAGTTCAACCTGTTCCCGCACATGACGGTGCTCGAAAACTGCACGCTAGCGCCCATGAAGGTTTCCGGCATCGCCAAGGCGAAGGCGGAGGAGACCGCGCGCAAATACCTCGCCCGCGTGCGCATTCCCGAACAGGCCCACAAATATCCCGCCCAGCTTTCGGGCGGCCAGCAGCAGCGCGTGGCGATCGCGCGCGCGCTCTGCATGAATCCCAGGATCATGCTGTTCGACGAGCCGACCTCCTCGCTCGACCCGGAGATGGTCAAGGAAGTCCTCGACACCATGATCGAACTGGCCAACGAAGGCATGACCATGCTCTGCGTCACCCACGAGATGGGCTTCGCCCGCCAGGTCGCCGACCGCGTCATCTTCATGGACCAGGGCGAGATCGTCGAGATGGGCGAGCCGGGCACCTTCTTCGACAATCCGAGGGAAGCCCGCAGCAAGGCGTTCCTCAGCCAGATCAGCCATTGAACATGGCGTGCGCCTTGTACTGAAGCGGCGACGGCAGATGCTGCGGGATACGAGGATTTGAACATGATGCGCGCCGTGGTTCTGCATGCCGAGAGAAGACCTGCGCGTCGAGGAAAGGGCCAGGCCCGAACCTGGCCCCTAACAGGTGCTGGTGCGGATCGCCAATGGCGGCATCTGCGGCTCCGACCTGCATTGTTAGAACCATGGCGGCTTCGGGCCGGTCCGAGTGCGCGAGCCGATGATCCTCGATCACGAGATTTCCGGGCATGTCGCGGCGCTCGGCGCCGGTGTCGTGGGCGTGCAGTTGGGCGCTATGGTCGCCGTCAGTCCGTCGTCGCCCTGCGGCCATTGCGGCTTCTGCTGCAGCGGCCAGCCGATCCACTGTTCCGACATGCGCTTCCTCGGCAGCGCCATGCGCACGCCGCTCGTGCAGGGCGGGTTTGCCGACTACATCGTCTGCGACGCCGCCAACGCCGTCGCCATGGCTGCCGGCGTCGACGCCGCGATCGGCCTCCTCCTCCTGCTTTCGGCGCGACTGGCGCGCGCGAAGTGGTGGTCACCGACATCCTCGACAAGCCGCTCGCCCTCGCCCCTTCGCTCGGCGCCGACCATACGGTCAACGTCGGGCGGTCGGGCCGGATGCGCTGGCCGGCTATGAGTCCAACAA
>NZ_RZQY01000568.1:0-4065 GCF_003998575.1 Mesorhizobium sp. M7A.F.Ca.CA.001.10.2.1
TCGATGTGCCGGCCACTGAAATGCCGGAAGGACCACCGCGGCACTTCCGCTGGCGGCGCGCGCTCTACCGGGTCACGCGCGCCGAAGGGCCGGAACGCATCGCCGCCGAATGGTGGCGGGAAGCGCCAAGCGACGAGGCGGCATCGACGCGCGACTATTTCCGCATCGAGGATGCCGATGGCCGCCGCTATTGGCTCTACCGGCAAGGTCTTTACGGCAACACGCAGGTACCGCCGCGCTGGTTCATGCATGGTGTCTTCGCATGAACGCGCTGACCGTCATCCCCTATGCCGAATTCGGCATCCAGTCGAATTTCTCCTTCCTGCGCGGCGCCTCCAAGCCGGAGGAGCTGGTGGTCGCGGCCAAGCTCCTGGGCTTCTCCGCGATCGGGCTTGCCGACCGCAACACGGTGGCCGGCGTGGTGCGCGCCTGGCAGCAGGCCAAGGTCGAAAAGCTCTCCTATCACCCCGGCTGCCGGCTGGTTTTCGGCGACGGCACGCCGGACATCCTCGCCTATCCCCAGGACCGCAAGGGCTGGGGACATCTGTGCCGCATGCTTACCCAAGCCAATCTGCGCGACGAGAACGAAAAAGGCGCCACCCTTCTCCAGCGCGGCGACCTCCTCGAATGGGGTGACCTGATGTCGCTGGCGGTCCTGCCCGGTCTGTCGGCGGGCGCGGAAGATAGTCTTCCCCTGCTTGGAGACCTCAAAGGCCGCTTCGGCAGGTACCTGCGGCTTGGCGTTTCGCCCGACTACGCCGGCAATGACCGTTTCCGCATCGAGCAGGCCGCGGCGCTTGCCGAGAGCGTCGGTATTCCGCTGATGGCGACCAACGACGTTCTCTACCACACGGCCGAACGGCGCCCGCTGCAGGACGTGCTGACCGCGATCCGCCTCAACACGCCCGTCGCCGAGGTCGGGCTGCAACTCAGCGCCAATGCCGAGCGTCATCTGAAGCCGCCAATGGAGATGGCGCGCCTGTTCCGCAGGCATCCGCAAGCGCTGGCCGAGACGCTGCGGTTTGCGGAAGAACTGACCTTTTCGTTGAGCGACCTTCAGTACAATTATCCGGACGAGCCGACGGAATCGGGTCTTGGCCCACAGGCTGAACTGGAGCGGCTGGCGCGGGAGGGAGCGGCCAACCGCTATCCGGCGGGTGTGCCGGATTCGGTGACCAGGCGCATCGAGGAAGAGCTCGCTTTGATCGAACGCCTCAACTATGCCCGCTATTTCCTGACTGTCTACGACATCGTCAAGTTCGCGCGCAACAAGGATATTCTCTGCCAGGGACGTGGATCGGCCGCCAATTCGGTCGTCTGCTTCTGCATCGGCATCACCGAAGTAGGACCGGAAAAAATCGATTCGCTCTTCGAGCGCTTCATTTCCGAGGAGAGAAACGAGCCGCCGGATATCGACGTCGATTTCGAGCACGAAAAGCGCGAAACCGTAATCCAGTACATCTACGAGAAATACAGCGGCAAGCGCACGGCACTTGCGGCCGCCGTCATCAGCTATCGCGGCCGTTCGGCGCTGCGCGAAGTGTCGAAGGCGATGGGCCTGTCCGAGGATGTCAGGGCATCGCTTTCCGGCTCGATCTGGGGTTGGTCGACATCGGAGCTTGGCGAGAAGGAAGCCCGCGCCGGCGGCCTCGACCGCACCGATCCGGTGTCGAGGCACGTGATGGAGCGTGCCAATGAGATCATGGGCTTCCCCCGCCATCTGTCGCAGCATGTCGGCGGCTTCGTCATAACCAGGGACCGGCTCGACGAGATCGTGCCCATCGTCAAGACGGCGATGGACGAGCGCAAGATGGTCGAATGGGACAAGGACGATCTCGACGCGGTGAAGATCCTGAAAGTCGACGTGCTGGCGCTCGGCATGCTGACCTGCCTCCAGCGCGCCTTCACCTTGCTTACTGACCACTATCCAAAGGCGCGAGACAAATACGGCCGACCTTATGTGCTGGCCACCCTGCCGGCAGAAGACGCCCGGGTCTACGATATGATCTGCCGTGCCGACACATTGGGCGTCTTTCAGATTGAATCGCGGGCGCAGATGTCGATGCTGCCGCGCCTTGAGCCGAAAACCTTTTATGACCTTGTCATCGAGGTGGCGATCGTGCGGCCGGGCCCGATCCAGGGCGACATGGTCCACCCCTATCTGCGCCGCCGGCAGGGCAAGGAAAAACCCGAGTATCAAAAACCGGAGCTGGAGGCGATCCTCAGCAAGACACTAGGTGTGCCGCTGTTCCAGGAGCAGGCGATGAATATCGCCATCGTCGCCGGCGGTTTCAAACCGGGCGAGGCCGATGAACTGCGCCGCGCCATGGCCACCTTCAAGCGCACCGGCACCATCGGCAATTACCGCGACCGTATGATCAATGGCATGGTCGGCAAGGGCTACACGAAGGACTTCGCCGAGCGCTGTTTCAAGCAGATCGAGGGCTTTGGCGAATATGGCTTTCCCGAAAGCCATGCCGCTTCCTTCGCCCTGCTCGTCTACGCCTCCTGCTGGTTCAAGACCTTCTATCCCGACGTGTTCTGCGCCGCGATCCTGAATTCGCAGCCGATGGGGTTTTACCAGCCGGCCCAGCTGGTGCGCGACGCAAGCGACCATGGCGTCGACATTCGCGATGTCGACGTCAATTTTTCGGTGTGGGATTGCACGCTGGAAAAGGCGCCGTTCGATCCGGCCCGCATCCTCCCACGCCATGCCGAGATGCGCGGCGTCATCGAGACGAAGCATGCCGTGCGGCTCGGCTTCCGCCAGATCAAGGGCCTGTCGAAGGAGCGCATGGCGGCCTTCGTCGAACAGCGCGGCTCAGGCTACGTATCCGTCAGGGATGTCTGGCTGCGCTCCGGCCTCGATGTCGGCGACATCGAGCGGCTGGCGCAGGCCGATGCCTTCCGTTCGCTCGGCCTTGATCGTCGCCAAGCCTTGTGGGCGGTGCGCGCGCTCGACGGCAAGAGCGCCGCCGAAAGGCTGCCGCTGTTCGACCAGCCGGCGCTTCGCCTGCGCGAGCTGGAGCCTGAGACGAAGCTGCCGAAAATGCCGCTCGGCGAGCATGTCATCCATGATTACCGCGCGCTCGGCCTGTCGCTGAAGGCGCATCCGGTCGCCTTCCTGCGCGAGCGGCTCGACCGCGCCGGCGTCATCCCCAATGCGAACCTGCCTTCCGTGCGCGACGGCAGGCGCGTCTCCGTCGCCGGCCTCGTGCTGGTGCGGCAGCGCCCCGGCAAGGGCAATGCGATCTTCCTGACGCTGGAGGACGACAAGGCGGTTGCCAACGTCATCTTCTGGCAAAGGACCTTCGACCGTTACCGGCCGATCGTCATGGGCGCCCGGTTCGTCAAGGTCACCGGAAAATTGCAGTCGGAATCGGGCGTGGTCCACATCGTCGCCGAGAGGATCGAGGATCTGACGCCCTGGCTGACCGTGCTTCTGGAGAAGGTCAGCGGGGCCGCACCAGCGGTTCCTCCGAGAGACCTCGCCAAGGACGGTTCGGATCGCTCCAGCCCCGCCAAACAAAGCGCGCCGATCCGGCAGGATCTCGCAACGCTGTCGGAAGAAGCGGAAAGGGTCATGCCCAAGGGCCGCAATTTTCAGTAGGCAAGGCCATGCCAAGGGCGGAACGAAAGCGGACGTCGGCGATCCTTCGCGCTCCCCGCTGTCCCGCCAGCCTTCGGCAAATTGGCGGGTATAAGCAGCGTGCCCCTCAGCCCGACCCACCCAAGCGCGGCAGCGGGGCCAGCACATCCTCCACCGAAAGCGTCCGCGCCTCGGAGGGCAGCATGATCGGGATGCCGTCACGCACCGGATAGGCAATCTTGGCGACCCTGGAAATCAGTTCGCCGCGCTCTGGATCCCAGGCCAGCGGCCCCTTGGTCAGCGGGCAGGCCAAGAGTTCCAGCAGCTTGGGGTCGACCTTCCTCCCGTCACGTCCATCCGCCGCCATAAGATTCTCCTCCCAGCCAGTTGCGGGCCTAAGATGTGCCGAGATTCAGGTCAGGCCCAGTCGAAAATGGCTGATACCGAGAACCGGAGCGGAGCGTACTTTTCGTACG
>NZ_RZQY01000569.1:0-4064 GCF_003998575.1 Mesorhizobium sp. M7A.F.Ca.CA.001.10.2.1
CTCTTGACCGCGCGCAGCACTGCTGGAAACCTTACTCCACCCCCCTCGCATTAACCATTCATTAACCATTCCCTCGCTAGCGTTTACCTCTCAGTAAGGATTCGCCAGCCGTGACTTTTGCCGCCCCCCTCGAGGCCAAATCCATTCGTTTCCGTGCCCGCTCTTTCGTCGCTTTCACGCTGACGCCCGAAGCGCCTTTGGACGTGTGGCTCGAGGGGCTCGACCACTGGATCGGCAACTCGCCGGGCTATTTTGCCGGGCGGCCGGTGGTGCTTGATCTCAACACCTTGAAGCCCGATGTCGCCGCGATCGAATCGCTGGTCGACGTGCTTGGCCATCGCGGCATCCGCATCTACGCCATCGAGCTCGACGGCCACGCCGCACTCGCGCCCAACCTGCCGCCGGTGCTGGTCGGCGCCAAGGAGGCGACGACGGATGGGCTGCTGCCCCGCAAGGCGCGGGAGGATGTTTCCGAAGAGGGCAAGGCCGAGGGCAGGGCGCCTGAAGCCGGCGCGGCCAAGGCCGGCGACGGCAAGGTTGACGCAAGCAAGGCGGGCGATAGCGAGCCGCAGGTTGAAGCTTCGGGCACGCTGATGATCAAGGCGCCGATCCGCTCGGGCCAGGCGATCGTGCATCCGCATGGCGATGTCATCGTGCTCGGTTCGGTCGCGTCCGGTTCGGAGATCATCGCGGCGGGCTCGATCCATGTCTACGGCACGCTGCGCGGGCGCGCTTCGGCGGGTGCGCTGGGCAACAGAGGCGCGCGCATCTTCTGCCGCAAGAACGAGGCGGAGCTTCTGGCGGTCGACGGCTGGTACGTCACCGCCGAGGAAATGGAAGGTGTTTCGCGCGGCAAGCCGGTGCAGGCGTTTCTCGATGGGGACGCCTTGCGGGTTTCGACGCTGAGCTGACATTCGTTTCGATATTGGGGCGGCCGATGGTCGCCCGACCAAGAAAACAACAACGGAGGCTTTTCAATGGGCAAGGTAGTGGTGGTCACCTCGGGCAAGGGGGGCGTCGGCAAGACGACCTCGACGGCGGCCCTCGGGGCGGCCGTGGCCAAGACCGGCAAGAAGGTGGCCTTGGTCGACTTTGACGTCGGCCTGCGCAACCTCGACCTGATCATGGGCGCCGAGCGGCGCGTGGTGTTCGACCTCGTCAACGTCATCCAGGGCCAGGCCAAACTCTCGCAGGCGCTGATCCGCGACAAGCGGGTCGAGACGCTGTTCCTGCTGCCGGCCTCGCAGACGCGCGACAAGGATGCGCTGACCGAGGAAGGCGTCGGCGAAGTCATCGACAAGCTGCGCTCGGTGTTCGACTACGTGTTCTGCGACAGCCCGGCCGGCATCGAGCGCGGCGCGCAGCTCGCCATGCGCTTTGCCGACGAGGCGGTCATCGTCACCAATCCGGAAGTCAGTTCCGTGCGCGATTCCGACCGCATCATCGGCCTGCTCGACGCGCGCACCTTGCGGGCGGAGCAGGGCGAGCAGATCGCCAAGCATGTGCTGGTGACGCGCTACGATGCGGCGCGTGCGTCGCGCGGCGAAATGCTGTCCATCGACGACGTGCTGGAAATCCTGTCGGTGCCGCTGCTTGGCATCATTCCGGAAAGCCAGGACGTGTTGCGCGCCTCCAACCTCGGTTCGCCGGTGACGCTGTCGGAGCCGCTCAATTCCGCTGCCAAGGCCTATATCGACGCCGCCAGGCGGCTGGAGGGCGAGGAATTGCCCGTCATCGTGCCCTTCGAGCGCAAGGGCTTCCTCGATCGTCTTTTGGGAAGGAGGGCGGCATGAACCTGCTCGACATCTTCAAGCGGCGCTCCAGCGCGCCGGTGGCGCGCGAGCGGCTGCAAGTGCTGCTCGCCTATGAGCGCCGCAACCGCAGCCAGCCAGACCTCGTCTCCATCCTGCGCGAGGAGATCATGGCCGTCATCGCCAAGCATGTGCAGATCGACCAGGATTATCTGCAGGTCTCGATGGACCGCGGCGAGACCATGTCGACGCTGGAAATCGACATCCAGATCCCCAACAAGAGCGCCGTGCCGCTGGCCATGGCGGGGTGACTTAGCAAGACTTGGGTTCCTCGCCCTCATTTCATGGGGGGGGGTGAGGAACCGTGCGTCGTGCAGGCTAGCGCCGGCAGCCCATCCCGACCGGCATTCACCCGCGTCCATGCCGCCTTCAAAGACCGCAGGTAATACGCTCTAAATTAACAATTTCTAAAACTCCCAATTGACACAAGTTGGCAATTGTTGATTTACTGCGCCTTTCCAGTATAAATCTGGATTGGCTCAGGGGGGAAACTTGCGCCTGTATAGAACGATTTGCCGCGCGGCCGCATTGTTGGCCGCCGCTCAGGTTTTATTTGCCTGCGCCGTACGGCCGACGACCCAGCAGGTCACGGGGGGCCTGGATACTGCCCGCATCGCCCAGGCGATCCGTTGCGAAATGCGCGATGCCTATATCACGCTGTTGATCGGCGCGCTCTCCCTGGACAGGGACAAATACAATATGGCGGTTGCGGCCAGCCTCAGTCGCGACCATCTGGCGCGGTTCATGCCGCCCGACAGCGCCACGCTCAGCAAGGATGACATCGCAAAAGCGAAGGCCAAAAATGAGTCTAAAGTATTTCGGGATTTTTTCACGTCAGGCTACAAAAATCTTCATGATAAAGAAAAGCAGCTCAAGCAAGTTGTTGAGACTTACTCCAAGGTTTTTATCTTCTACAAATATGTGTTCGACATGACCCAGACCGACAATCTGGGCGGTAGTGTCGATCTTTTGAGTGTATTTACCCGAGGAACGCTGACCAGCCCCATCGACGCATCGTTCGAAGGCAAGCGGCGGGCTAAGCGGGAGTTTGTCCAGAAGGACCGGGTCGACGAATTGCTGACCAATCTTCCGACGATCCGCCAGTGCAACAAATTCCGGGCCGAGCTTGCGGGCGGCGAGCCTCTTCCGAACGGCGCTTATCCGATTGCCGGGAAGCTCAATCTGATTGAAATCGTCAGGAGTTTCATAACGTCCAACCAGTCGGGAAACCTGATCGGCCAGATATCGGAAGCCGACCTGTTCACGCAGCGGGACAAGGTGCCAGTGCCCTCCATGAATGAAACGCTTGTTTTCACCACGACTCTGCATGCCGGTATCAGCCCGAAACTCGAATTGGGCAAACGGCTAAGCGGCACCGACGTCAAGGGCAGCACGCTGACAGCCACCACGGAAAGGGTGGACATCCATACACTGACGCTGGTCATGCAACTGCCTCCTACGGAGGGGGGACTGACCGTAGCCGAGGCACGGAGCAAGGCGGAGCAGCAAGAGTATGAGCGCCAGGTAGAGGCCGGGGTGCGCGAGCTTCAGCGCGTGGACGACAGCAACTATCGCGACAGGAAATCCAAGGTACTCGAGCTGATCACCGGAGAGTAGTTTCACGGCGCGACAGCATCGACAGGCGGATCAACCTAGGAGGAACCCATGGCAAAGGCGACCAGAACGGCGGCGGGCGCGAGTTCGTTCAGGACCAAGGACGGCACGACAAGGCGGCATACCAAAAAACTCTCTGTCGAAGGCGTGGTGCTTCACATACGCGCGATCATCGAACAGGGTCGCGCGCAGGAGTTTCTCGACGCCTGCAAGGAGCGCGGCTTTACCACGATGAAAGGACCACCCGGGCTCGTGGCATTTACGAGAAACTTCATCGCCGCTGCGCCGGGCGGAGCGGAGGCGACAGCCAAGGGAGCCGGTGACAAAAAGTTCTCCACCGCGGTCCGGGAAATGGTTGCAACGAACGCGAAGATGATCGACGACTGTTACTGCTGAACTGGCGTGACGATGCCGGGGCCGGTTGGTAGCGTACCCCACCCACCAAACCTCTGACACATGCCTTGAACACCAGCGTCTGTAAAAGTCCGCCGACCTTGCGGTTTTCCAGGTCATGGTGCCCCGTTAGCGCAGCGCCAGCCGCGCCTGCGAGGAGAAGGGGGCTGGCATCGTTAGGACGTTGATAAGCATTTGGTAATAAAAGCCGGGAATGAGATGCTGGCTCGATTGGACATGCGAGAT
>NZ_RZQY01000056.1:0-16772 GCF_003998575.1 Mesorhizobium sp. M7A.F.Ca.CA.001.10.2.1
TCCGAGATCCGCTCGACCGAAACCACCTTTTCGCCTTCAGCCGTGTTGAAGATGGTCACGCCCTTGGTGGCGCGGCTGGCGAAACGGATGCCGTTGACCGGAACCCGGATGACGGTGCCGCCGTCCGACACCAGCATGATCTGGTCGTCATTGCCGACCGGGAACGTCGCCACCAGCCTGCCAATCTCGGCTGCCTTCGACACATCGGTGGCGCGGATGCCTTTGCCGCCGCGTCCGGTCAGCCGGAAATCATAGGATGACGAACGCTTGCCGTAGCCGAACTCGGTGACCGTCAGCACGTACTGTTCGTGCGCCTTGAGCTCTTCGTATCGGTTGTCGGAAAGCTCCGTCTCCTCGCCGATCTCCTCATTGGTCAGCGCGATCTCTTCCTCTTCGCCGGTCGTTTCCGTGGCAAGCCGCCGCTCCGCCGCCGCGCGCTTCAGGTAAGCGGCGCGTTCCGCTGGCGAAGCATCGACATGCTCTATCACCGACATCGAGATGATGCGGTCGGTCTCGGCCATGGTTATGCCGCGCACACCGACCGAATTGCGGCTCTGGAAGACGCGCACGTCGCCGACGGAGAAGCGTATGCACTGGCCGGAACTGGCGGTCAGCAGCACGTCGTCCTTGTCGGTGCAGGTCTCGACGCCGAGGATCTCGTCGCCTTCTTCCTCCAGCTTCATGGCGATCTTGCCGTTGCGGTTGACCTGGACGAAGTCGGATAGATCGTTGCGGCGCACGGTGCCGCGCGTGGTGGCGAACATCACGTAAAGTTCGCCCCAGCTGGCCTCGTCCTCCGGCAGCGGCATGATGGTGGTGATGCGCTCGCCCTGCTCCAGCGGCAGCATGTTGATCAGCGCCTTGCCGCGTGACTGCGGATTGCCGATCGGCAGCCGCCAGACCTTTTCCTTGTAGACGATGCCGCGCGAGGAGAAGAACAGCACCGGCGTGTGGGTGTTGGCCACGAACAGCCGGGTGACGAAATCCTCTTCCTTGGTCGACATGCCGGAGCGGCCCTTGCCGCCGCGACGCTGCGCCCGGTAGAGCGACAGCGGCACGCGCTTGATGTAGCCGGAATGGCTCACCGTCACGACCATGTCCTCGCGCTGGATCAGGTCCTCGTCTTCCATGTCCGAACCGCCGTCGGTGAGTTCGGTGCGGCGCGGCGTGCCGAACTCGTCGCGCACGGCGGCAAGCTCGTCCTTGACGATCTGCTGGACGCGCGCGCGGGACGACAAAATGTCCAGGTAATCGATGATTTCGGCGCCGATCGTGTTCAACTCGTCGGCGATCTCGTCGCGGCCGAGCGCGGTCAGGCGCTGCAGGCGCAGTTCGAGGATGGCGCGCGCCTGTTCCTCTGACAGATTGTAGGTGCCGTCTTCGTTGATCCGGTGACGCGGGTCATCGATCAGGAGGATCAGCGATTCCACGTCGCCAGAGGGCCAGCGCCGCTCCATCAACTGCTCACGCGCCGTCTGCGGATCCGGCGCGGTGCGGATCAGCTTGATGATCTCGTCGATGTTGGCGACTGCGATGGCGAGACCGACCAGCACATGGGCGCGGTCGCGCGCCTTGCGCAGCAGGAATTTCGTCCGCCTTGTGATCACCTCCTCACGGAAGGCGACGAACGCCTTCAGCATATCGGTCAGGTTCATCACTTCCGGCTTGCCGCCGTTCAGTGCCACCATATTGGCGCCGAAGGAGGTCTGCAGCGGCGTGAAGCGGTAGAGCTGGTTGAGGATGACGTCGGCAACGGCGTCGCGCTTCAACTCGATGACGACGCGGTAGCCCTGGCGGTCGCTCTCGTCGCGGATATCGGAAATGCCCTCGATGCGCTTGTCGCGCACCAGTTCAGCCATCTTCTCGATCATCGACGACTTGTTCACCTGGTAGGGAACCTCGGTGATGATGATCGACTCGCGGTCGTTGCCGCGCTGTTCGATGTTGACCTTGCCGCGCATGACGATGGAGCCACGGCCGGTCGAATAGGCGTTGTAGATGCCCGAACGGCCAAGCACGATGCCGCCGGTGGGGAAATCCGGTCCCGGAATGATCTCCATCAACGCCGGCAGGTCGATCGCCGGATTGTCGATGAGGGCGATGGCGCCGTTGCAGATTTCGCTGAGATTATGCGGTGGAATGTTGGTCGCCATGCCGACGGCGATGCCGCCCGAGCCGTTGACCAAAAGGTTGGGAAACCGTGCCGGCAGAACCTTCGGTTCGCTGCCCGACGCGTCGTAAGTGTCCTGGAAATCGACGGTATCCTTGTCGATATCCTCCAAAAGCTCGTGCGCGACCTTGGTCAGCCGCGCTTCCGTGTAGCGCATCGCCGCAGGCGGATCGCCGTCGATGGAGCCGAAATTGCCCTGCCCGTCGATCAACGGAACGCGCAGCGACCAGTCCTGTGCCATGCGCACCAAGGCGTCATAGATGGAGGCGTCGCCATGCGGATGGTATTTACCCATCACGTCGGCGACCGGGCGCGCCGACTTCACATATTTGCGGTTCCAGTGGTAGCCGCTCTCATGGGCGGCGAAGAGAATGCGGCGATGCACCGGCTTCAGGCCGTCGCGCACGTCCGGCAGCGCACGGCTGACGATCACGCTCATAGCGTAATCGAGATAGGAGCGCTGCATCTCCTCGACGATGGATATCGGCTCGATGCCGGTGGGGCCGCCGTCGGCGCCGCGCGGTGTCTTCTGGTCGGTCAAATCGGATCACAATCTAATCAGGAATCACTTGGTGCTTATATAGGAAGCAAGCCCGAAACTCCAACCTTCACGGCACTTTTCCAGTGTCATTTTCGGTGGTAATTTCAAATGGATACCGCTGATTGCGACGATATGGCCAAGGCGGTTTTCGCCGCCCTGACGCAAAAGCCTGCGTGTCTGCCTTGGCGGGCACGGGGCCGATTGACGAAGCAGAAAAGGCCCATGCGCCACGGCGGCTGCGATAGTTGCGCGGCGTCTCCCCCATGATCCGCCGAAAACGACGATTGAAAGTCGACAGATCGTTGAAGCCGGCCTCGAAGGCGATCGCCGAGACCGCATCGTTGGACATGCGTAGCCGCACCGCCGCCCTGTGCAATCGCGTCCTGAGCAGGAATTGGTAGGGCGTCATGCCCGCCACCTGCCGGAAGATGCGCAGGAAGTGATACGGACTGGTTGCTGTCTCATTGGCAAGCGCTGAAAGCGAGACAGGCCCATCGGCGTCCAGTTCGATCCGCCGCACTGCCTCGGCCACCCGTTTCTGATCGCGGCGGCTGGGCGCGCGCCCGACATGCGTAGCGCCAGAGGCTGTAGCCACGGCAGCACCGGCCAAGCGCAGGGAAAGTTCCTCGAAGGCGTCGATGTAGGCCATCTCGCGCGCGGTCTCCGCTTCGGCCAGGAGCGGCGCCAGTACCGGCAAAGGCGGCAGGCGCGCCGCCTCGAAAGCCAGCTTCCTGGCGCCCGGAACGCCAGCTGCGATCCGTTCCATGTAGGCCGGATCGAAATGGAACGAGAGGCAACGGTCGCCGCTGCCATGCTCGTGCCCGCATTCGTAACATGTGCCGGGATTGCCGAGCAGGAGCGCGCCGGGCGCCAGCATCGCCGTGCCTTGCTGGGCGCGGTAGCGAAACGTGCCGCTGGTGACCGCAGCGACGCAGAAATCCTGATGCGCTTCCTCGAACGGCCGGTCGCCGGCGCCGGCCGTGCAAATGACGTCCGTCACGTGCCAACCGGCTCCGAATGCGAGACTATGCGTGGTCGTCGTCATAGTCGAAATATAGCAATTTTTCCCAAGCCCAGAACCCCGTCACCGCCTACTCCTAACGGTCTCCTGACAAGAAGAGGCCGCAGCCATGTTCGATCAATCCTCGTTTGCCGAAGCCCTGCATAGCTCCGGACCGATCGAAGGGCTTGCCGAAAAACTGAGCCTTTACGGCCGCTTCGTCGGCGCCTGGACGTTTGAGGCCTCGCGCCACCTCGAGGACGGCACTGTGCTGACAGGGCGTGGCGAGGTGCATTTCGGCTGGGTGCTGGAAGGCCGGGCGATCCAGGACGTGTGGATCCTGCCCGCGCGGGACGCCGGTCCATCGCCATCCTTGGGCACATGGACTTTTTACGGCACGACGCTGCGCGTCTATGATCCCGGCGCGGATGCCTGGCACATCTTCTGGAGCGACCCGCGCAACCAGTATTTCAGCCGCCAGCTCGGCCGCGCCGAGGGTGACACGATCGTGCAAGTGGGCGCCGACGACACCGGCAGCTCGGTACGCTGGAGCTTTTCACGCATCACCGAAAACTCCTTCCGCTGGCTGGGCGAACGCTCGCAAGACAATGGCGCGACATGGCGGCTGGAAGTCGAGTTCCTGGCGCGGCGAGCGGTTTGATCTCCGAGGATTGCAGCAGCCCAGAATAAAAGCGTCGCGATCCTTCGCGCTGCCCTCTGTCCCGCATCAACCACTTTCTCACGAACGGTTCCCACCGAACGGGCTTTGCTCTACCAATATTCTGGCACGGGCACAGCCCGGCGGGAGGGTCAGAGATGCCGAGTTTCGACAGCCTGTTCAACGCTTTCGTCACCATTCTCGTGACCATCGACCCGCCCGGCCTGGCGCCGCTGTTCCTCGCCGTGACGCGCGGCATGAACCGTGAGGAGCGCCAGCAGGTTTCGGTGCGCGCCTCGATCATCGGTTTCCTGGTGATGGCGCTGTTTGCGGTTGCCGGGGCCTCGATCCTGTCGGTGTTCGGCATAACGTTGCCGGCCTTCCGCGTCGCCGGCGGTTTCCTGCTGTTCTTCATCGCCTTCGAGATGGTGTTCGAGCGCCGGCAGGACCGCAAGGAGAAGATCGGCGACGTCGCCATCACCAAGGACATGATCCACAACATCGCCGCCTTCCCGCTGGCGATCCCACTGATCGCGGGCCCTGGTGCCATTTCGGCAACTGTGCTGCTTTCCGGCTCGTTTCAAGGCTTTGCCGCGCAGGCGGCGCTGGTCGGCATCATCTTCGTCTGCCTCGCCATCACCTATCTGGTGTTCGTGCTGTCGGAACGCATAGACCGCATCCTCGGCCAGACCGGCCGCTCGATCCTGACCCGTCTGCTTGGCGTCATCCTGGCGGCACTGGCTGTGCAATTCGTCGCCGACGGCATCAAGGCGCTGATAGCAGGCTGAACGACAGTCCCTACTGCCTACTGCCTACTGCCTACTGCCTACTGCCTACTGCCTACTGCCTACTGCCTACTGCCTACTGCCTACTGCCTACTGCCTATTTCGCCGTCGTGTCGATGACCTCGAAATCGTGGGTAATCGTGGCGGTCTTGGCCAGCATCGCGGAGGCCGAGCAATATTTTTCGATCGAAAGGTCGATCGCGCGTTTCACCTTGACGCTGGAGAGTGCCCTGCCCTTGACGACGAAATGCATGTGGATGCGGGTGAACACTCTTGGCTCGGTTTCGGCCCGCTCGGCATCAAGCTCGACCACGCAGTCCTCGACCGCCTCGCGGCCCTTTTCGAGGATATGCACGACATCATAGGCCGAACAGCCACCGGTGCCGATCAGCACCAGCTCCATCGGGCTTGGACCCGGCGTCCTGCCTTCCGGTCCGTGCGCTGTTCCGAGCACGACCTTGTGACCGCTGCCGGATTCCCCGACGAAGGTGCGCTCCTCGACCCACTTTACCCGCGCTTTCACCCAACTCGTCCTCTCACCGTATTTCGTTGATCGGCCCGGTCAGCCTCAATCACGATGCAAAACCCCGAAAGTCCATGAACGACTCTCGGGGCACTGTGTCCGACATAACTGTTGCGATCAGAACGGGATTTCGTCATCCAATTCGCGCGACGAACCACCGCCGCCGCCGCTCTTGGCACCGCCGCCACCGCGATTGAAGCCTTCGCTCGGGCTGGACTGGCCGAAATCGGAACCACGGCTGCTGCCGCCACCGGTATAGCCGCCGACCTGACCGCCCTCGCCCTGTCCGCGTGCGTCGAGCATCTGCAGCTCCCCGCGGAATTTCTGCAGCACGACTTCCGTCGTGTACTTGTCGGCACCGGTCTGGTCCTGCCATTTGCGCGTCTGCAACTGGCCCTCGACATAAACCTTCATGCCCTTCTTCAGATACTGCTCCGCCACCTTGGCGATGCCCTCATTGAAGATGACGACGTTGTGCCACTCGGTTTTTTCCTTGCGTTCGCCGGAATTCTTGTCGCGCCAGCTTTCCGATGTGGCGATGCGGATGTTGACGACCGGCTCACCCGAATTCAGGCGACGGATTTCGGGATCCGCGCCGAGATTGCCGACCAGAATGACCTTGTTGACGCTACCCGCCATGATATTTCTCCGCGCTCATCCGAAACAAATTTTTGTCGCAGCACCTTACAGGCTGCGGGCGATCGCCGCTTGCCATGGCTGCCTTTACCCACAAGGTTTTTGTTCCCTTTTCGTTCTTATCCGCGTCGCTGCTTATTGTCAAGGAATGGCAGCAATGCCGAAGCCGATCATATGGGCCTGAAAAGACCGCTTGCCAAATCAATAAGTATGCACTTATGCTTTTGGCATGATCGAAGCAGAGATTTTTCGCGCACTGGCCGACCCGACGCGCCGCGCCGTCTTTGAGCGGCTGGCCGCCGGCGAGATGAGCGTGTCGGAATTGCGCACCGGGATGATGGTGTCGCAGCCCGCGGTGTCGCAGCATCTGGCGGTGCTGCGTGGCGCCGGGCTGGTGATCGAGCGGCGAGCCGGCCGCAACGCCTATTACCGCGCCGATCCGCAGGGGCTCGCCCCCTTGCTCTCCTGGATCGAACGCTACCGGACCTTCTGGCCGGAGCGCATCGAAAGGCTGAAGGCGGTTTTGAAGGACATGGATCAATGAAGAAGGCGGGATCAACGACCAACCACGGCCAAGGCGACGCCCCGGATGCGCTCGAGTTCGAGTACGAGCTTGCCGAGCCGCCGGAAAAGGTCTGGCGGGCCCTGACCATACCGGAATTGCTGGCCGCCTGGATGATGCCGAACGACATCAGCCCCGAGATCGGCAACCGTTTTGCCTTCGCCGGACCGGACACGCCGATCGAATGCGAAATCCTCGACGCCGAACCCGAGAAGCTGCTGCGCTATTCCTGGCGGGAGCAGCCGGGCGACGCAGCCAGGCAGGATCCGCTCGACAGCACCGTCACCTTCACACTTGCCCGAGCCGTATCCGGCGGCACGCATCTGCGTATCGTCCATGACGGCTTTGCCCGCAAGGCCATGCCTGCCGTCGCCATGGCAGGCGCCGGCTGCCGGGTTTCGCTCGGTGCGAACAGGTCATCTAAGCCAATCGCCGCAAACACGCCTCGCCTCCTGCTTCGCGCGGCCTGAAAACAAAACGGACGGAGAGAGACAATGAGCGGTGTTGCCAGTCTGGTGCCGATGGTCATCGAGCAATCGAGCCGCGGCGAACGTGCCTTCGACATCTTTTCGCGGCTGCTGCGCGAGCGCATCATCTTCATCAACGGCGAGATCAACGACGACATCTCGGCGCTGGTCTGCGCGCAGCTTTTGTCGCTGGAATCGGACAATCCCGACAAGGAGATCTCGCTCTACATCAACTCGCCGGGCGGCGTGGTGACCAGCGGCTTCGCCATCTACGATACGATGCAATATATCAGCTGCCCGGTGTCCACCGTATGCATGGGCTTTGCCGCCTCGATGGGCTCGTTCCTGCTGATGGCAGGCACACCGGGGCGCCGGATTTCCCTGCCGAATGCCACTATCCTGCTGCATCAGCCGCTGGGCGGGTTCCAGGGCCAGGCATCCGACATCCAGCGCCATGCCGAGCGCATCGGCCGGACGAAACGGCACATGGCCGAACTTTACGCGCAGCATTGCGGCCGCAGCTATGAAGAGGTGGAACGCACGCTCGACCGCGACCACTTCATGACCGCCCGCGAGGCCCAGTCCTGGGGCATCGTCGACCATGTTTTCGACACGCGAAAGAAAGCGGCGTAAGCCAGGGCCGGATCGGAGACCGTCCGGCAGGTAGTCGAAGATTTGACGATGCCGGTCTGGTTCCATCGGCGGCGCGCCACTATAGTCCTGGGATGACCGACACTCATCAGTCCAGATCATTGCACCGCGTCATCGCCGTTGCAGCGCTCGCCATTGCGAGCCTCATCAGCGGCGCGGCACTTGCCGACGACAGTTCGTCGTCGACGCAAAAAGGCGCCCTGCCCGGCGTGACCGGCGACTACCGCATCGCCAAGCCGGCTCCAGAGCCGGACGATGCGCTGCCAGCCGGCGAGAACGGCACATTCAAGATCGGCGATACCGATGTCAGGATTTCCGGCAGCATCACCGTCGATGTCGGCGCCGGCTCGTTCGGGCCGCCGCGCCACTGACAGCGCGTGTCGCGCTGCGCCTGTCGCCCACAAGACAATCCGCACATGAAAACGGCCCCGCCGTGCTTTGCGCAAACGGACGGGGCCTTTTTGGATCTCAAATCCAATTTTACCGGGAGTGTACTGCCGGCGTTTGATTTCGGATGCACCGCGGCATTCAGCCGACGATCCGACTAGTAGTCTCTGATTTTTACGAGAGATGGCAGGTCACGGTTTGCCGGCTGGCGAAAACGCTGAACCCTGGCACTTATGCCTGCCTCGGCTCCAGTGACAACTGGAACCCTAGGGGACGATCCGGTGGCGTCATAGCTCCGCTCCTCTGTCCGTTGCGATTGTTGTCAATTCGAAGCACAAATCGCAAATGCCTGCGGCGTCTCGCAGGCCGCCTTTGGGCGGCGAGGCCATCGAAAGACGGCCGTCTTCGTTGACTGCTGGAGACTGCTCCCGTCAGCTGGTGGCGTCAACCATCAATAGCCGGTTACCGAAAAATGTGATCGCCGGGAGGTTACGTGCAAGTCAGTTTTTGCACAGCTTTGTCAGGAGCGTGTTCGGCCTTTGTTCTTTCCGCTTGCCCGTTCACGCGAAAGACGCTTAAACGCTCTCGTCGGGAATTGTGGCGTATCTCGACGTGGCGGCAAAACTACCTACATAGGGGATGGCCGGGAAAACCCGCCATTCCAGGAAATTCCAGATTCTGAGGCGGCGACCGGCTATGGCCGACCATAAATATCTTTCCATTCGCGGGGCGCGCGAACACAATCTGAAGAATGTCGATCTCGACTTGCCGCGTGACAGCCTGATTGTCATGACCGGCCTGTCGGGGTCCGGCAAGTCATCGCTTGCCTTCGACACGATCTATGCCGAGGGCCAGCGCCGCTATGTCGAAAGCCTGTCGGCCTACGCGCGGCAATTCCTCGAAATGATGCAGAAACCCGACGTCGACCAGATCGACGGCCTGTCGCCCGCCATTTCCATCGAGCAGAAGACCACCTCGAAGAACCCGCGTTCGACGGTCGGCACCGTCACCGAGATCTACGACTATATGCGGCTGCTGTTCGCCCGCGTTGGCATCCCCTATTCGCCGGCCACCGGCCTGCCGATCGAGAGCCAGACGGTTTCGCAGATGGTCGACCGCGTGCTGGCGATCGAGGAAGGCACGCGCCTGTTCATCCTGGCGCCGATGGTGCGCGGCCGCAAAGGCGAGTACCGCAAGGAATTGCTGGAACTGCAGAAGAAGGGCTTTCAGCGCGTCAAGGTCGATGGCGTCTTCTACGAAATCGCCGACGTGCCGGCGCTGGACAAGAAGTACAAGCATGACCTCGACGTCGTTGTCGACCGCATCGTCGTGCGCGGCGATCTGGCGACGCGGCTTGCCGATTCCATCGAGACGGCGCTGAAATTGGCCGATGGGCTGGCGGTCGCCGAATTCGCAGACAAGCCGCTCGATGCCAGCCAGACCGGCGAGGATTCGGTCAACAAGTCGAAGAACGAGACGCATGAGCGCATCCTGTTCTCGGAAAAATTCGCTTGCCCGGTCTCCGGCTTCACCATTCCGGAAATCGAACCGCGGCTATTCTCGTTCAACAACCCGTTCGGCGCCTGCCCGACCTGTGACGGTCTCGGCAGCCAGCGCGCCATCGACGGCAATCTGATCGTGCCGGACGAGAACATCTCGCTGCGCGACGGCGCCGTCAGCCCGTGGGCGAAATCGACGTCCCCCTATTACGCGCAAACGCTGGAAGCGCTGGGCAAGGCCTATGGCTTCAAGCTTGGCGACAAGTTCAAGGATTTGTCCGAAGAGGCCAAGGAAGCTATCCTGCACGGCACGGGTGAGCGCGAAATCACCTTCCAGTATGATGACGGCCTGCGCTCCTACAAGACCACCAAGACCTTTGAAGGCGTCATTCCCAATCTCGAGCGGCGCTGGAAAGAGACCGAATCCGCCTGGATGCGTGAAGAGATCGAGCGCTTCATGTCGGCCACGCCCTGCCCGGCCTGCAAGGGGTATCGGCTGAAGCCGGAGTCGCTGGCGGTGAAGATCGCAGGCAGACATATCGGCGAAGTCACCGAGCTTTCCATCCGCAAGGCCGACCAGTGGTTCACCGACCTGCCCGCGTCGCTCAACGACAAGCAGAACGAGATCGCGGTGCGGGTGCTCAAGGAGATCCGCGAGCGGCTGCGCTTCCTCAACGATGTCGGGCTCGACTACCTGACGCTGTCGCGCAATTCCGGCACGCTGTCGGGCGGCGAGAGCCAGCGCATCCGGCTGGCATCGCAGATCGGCTCCGGTCTCACGGGCGTGCTCTATGTGCTGGACGAGCCGTCGATCGGCCTGCACCAGCGCGACAATGCCCGCCTGCTCGATACGCTGAAGCACCTGCGCGACATCGGCAACACGGTGATCGTCGTCGAGCATGACGAGGACGCCATCCTGCATGCCGACTATGTCGTCGACATGGGTCCGGCCGCCGGCATCCATGGCGGCGAAATCATCGCCCAGGGCACCCCGCAGCAGGTTATGGCCAATCCCAATTCGATCACCGGCAAATATCTGTCCGGCGCGCTCGAAGTGGCGACGCCCGGCGTGCGGCGTGAAGCGAAGAAGAACCGCCGCCTGAAGATCGTCGGCGCGCGCGGCAACAATCTGAAGAACGTCACCGCCGAAATACCGCTCGGCACCTTCACCGCCGTCACCGGCGTGTCGGGCGGCGGCAAGTCGACCTTCCTGATCGAAACCCTGTTCAAGGCTGCCTCGCGCCGCATCATGGGCTCGCGCGAGCACCCGGCCGACCACGACCGCATCGAGGGCCTCGAATTCCTCGACAAGGTCATCGACATCGACCAGTCGCCCATTGGCAGGACTCCGCGTTCGAACCCCGCCACCTATACCGGCGCCTTCACGCCAATCCGCGACTGGTTCGCCGGCCTGCCGGAGGCCAAAGCGCGCGGCTACCAGCCCGGCCGCTTCTCCTTCAACGTTAAGGGTGGCCGCTGCGAAGCCTGCCAGGGCGACGGCGTCATCAAGATCGAGATGCACTTTTTGCCCGACGTCTACGTCACCTGCGACGTCTGCCACGGCAAGCGTTACAACAGAGAGACGCTCGACGTCGTGTTCAAGGGCAAGTCGATCGCCGATGTGCTCGACATGACGGTCGAGGAAGGCGTCGACTTCTTCGCCGCCGTGCCCGGCGTGCGCGACAAGCTCGACACGCTGAAGCAGGTCGGCCTTGGCTACATCCATATCGGCCAGCAGGCGACGACGCTGTCAGGCGGCGAGGCGCAGCGCATCAAGCTGGCCAAGGAACTGTCGCGCAAGGCAACTGGCAAGACGCTCTATATCCTCGACGAGCCGACCACCGGCCTGCATTTCCACGACGTCGCCAAGCTGTTGGAAGTGCTGCATGAACTGGTCGACCAGGGCAACACGGTGGTGGTCATCGAGCACAATCTCGAAGTGATCAAGACCGCCGACTGGGTGCTCGACCTCGGCCCCGAAGGCGGCGACGGCGGCGGCGAACTGGTTGCCTCCGGCACGCCGGAAGCGATCGTGCGCGAGAAGCGCAGCTACACCGGCCAGTTCCTCAAGGAGCTTCTGGAGCGGCGCCCCGGAGGCAAGCGCGAAGCGGCGGAGTGATCGGACCGGTTGGCGCCTGGAGAGCTTTTGAATGAAAATCAGAAGAGCGCTTGCCGGTGATCTCCAAACCGTCGTCTCGCTGACGCAAGCGGCCTATGCGCCTTACACTGCACTGTTAGGCGCACCGCCGATCCCAGTCACCGAGGACTACGCGCCGCGCATCGCGCGTGGTGAGGTGTGGGTGTTGGAAAGTGGCGGCGGACTTGCCGGACTGATCACGCTGGAACGGCATGACGACCACGCGATGATCTTCTCCGTCGCGGTCTCTCCTGACTTTCAGGGCAAGGGCTTCGGCATTGCGCTGCTGAAACACGCGGATGAGCTGACCCGTCTCTGGGGCCTGCCCGAGGTGCGGCTTTACACCAACGCCAGGATGGAACGGAACATCGCGCTCTATCTGGCCTATGGTTTCCACGAAACGGGTCGCCGGCCCAATCCCTACCGGCCGGGATGGGTGCTGGTCGACATGGCGAAATCGGTCCACGAGAGCACAGCGGCCTGATTTCTGAACTTGGGAGGATGACAATGAGCACATCGGGAACGATCCGCGCCGGCATGGGCGGCTGGACCTTTGAGCCTTGGGATACGTCCTTCTATCCCGACAAGCTCTCCAAGGCCAAGCAGCTGAACTACGCCACTCGCCAGGTGCCGAGCATCGAGGTCAACGGCACTTACTATTCCAGCTTCAAGGAACCGACCTTCGTCAAATGGGCCAACGAGGCGCCGGACGGTTTCGTGTACTCGCTAAAGGGCAACCGCTTCGTCACCAACCGGCGCGTGCTGGGCGAGGCCGGCGAATCGATGACGCGCTTCCTCGGCTCGGGCGTTGCCGCACTCGGGGAAAAGCTCGGGCCGATCCTGTGGCAGTTCGCGCCGACCAAGAAATTCGATCCGGACGATTTCGAAGCCTTTTTGAAACTGCTGCCGGAAAATCAGGACGGCGTTGCGCTGCGCCATGCGCTCGAAGTCCGCAACGACAGTTTTGTCGTGCCGGAATTCGCAGCACTTGCCCGAAAATACAAGGCCGCGATCGTCTACGCCGACCATGCCAAATATCCCGATATCGCCGACGTCACCGCCGATTTCGTCTACGCCCGGCTGCAGACCGGCAGCGATGACAATCCCGACTGCTACACGCCGAAAGGCCTCGATGAATGGGCCGCGCGGGTAAAGATCTGGGCGCAAGGCAAGCAGCCGGCCGACCTGCGGCGCGCCGACCCCGCCACCGATGCGCCGGTCAAGCCGCGCGACGTGTTCGTCTACTTCATCACGGAGGGCAAGGTGCGCGCGCCGTTCGGCGCCATGGCACTGATGAAGCGGGTGGACCAGGATCTGTCGGTGCCCTGACGCTGCGGAATCATGGCATCTTCGCCATCGTCGTAACCTTATCGATACCTCCTTGCTGCATGAATCCAGCTGAACCAGTCGCAAATCTGGGCCGCCGCGGGCAAGGACGAGGGGCATGTCGCTCGACTACACTTCACTTCTGCTGGCTGTCGGTTTTTCCGCTGCCTGCCTGAGCCTGACCTTGTTTGGCATGTGGCTGACCGCTCGCTCGGAAAAGTTCCTGCTGACATGGGCGGTCAGCCTGGTGTTCGTGGTCGGCGATATTTTTTTCTATGACGCCTATATCGATATGCCCGGGCGCCTGCTGGGCATCGCCACGCTGGCTTTCCTCCTGCTCGGTTTCTCGACAATGCTGGGCGCGGCCTACCAGTTCAGAACCGGCGGCTCGCCAGTGCCGCGAACGGCGTTTGGCAGCGCCATTTCACTGGCCGTGACATTGCCTCCCATGGCTCTAGGCTATGACGGGCTGGGCTTCATGTTCGAAAATGCCTTCGCCGCCTTGCTTCTGTTCGCAACGGCGGTCGAATACTGGAAAGGCCGCGACGAAGCCCCTGCCCTGACAACCGGTATCACCGCGCTCTATTCGGCCACGGCCGCATCCTTCGCTCTCTGCGCCATGGTTTTGGCCTGGGAGGGAAAGCTGGTCCTTGGACATGCGCCAAGCAACTGGGCCGAGGAACTGAGCCTCATCATCGTTATCGCCAGCATGACCGGCATCGGAGCGCTTTCCCTGGCCCTGAACCAAGGGCGTCTGGCCCGGCATCACCGCCACAATGCCCTGACCGACCCGCTGACCGGCCTGCTCAACCGCCGCGCCCTATTCGACCTGCACGGCGATGCGCCGGTCGGTGCCTTCACGGCGGTGGTCGTCTTCGACCTCGACAACTTCAAGGCCATCAACGACGAATTCGGCCACGCCGCCGGCGATGAGGTGCTGAAGGTATTTGCACGGGAACTCGCCAGCAATCTTCGCCCGGGTGATGTCGCCGCGCGCATGGGCGGCGAGGAATTCGCGCTGGTGCTGAAGCGGACCTTGCCCGAAACGGTGGAGGCCACCGCCGAGGCCATCCGGGCAGCTTTCGCCGCGCACCACATCGAAACCGAGACAGGCTCGCTGATATGCACGGTCAGTGCCGGATTTGCTTTCGGCACCAAGGAAGGCCTCGGCTTCGACAAGGTGCTCAATGCCGCCGACAAGGCGCTCTACGACGCCAAGCGCGCCGGCCGCAACCGCGTCACCGCTTCTCCGTTCAAGCGCGCAGGCTGATCGCGTGTGTCAACACCGGCCTCTGATCGTGGCGAGACGAATGCAGCTCCTAGGCCGCCATGACAATCTCATTGAAGGTATCGAGATCGACATAGAAGACCTTGGTGATCTCCTCGATCAGATCGTCGTAATCGCAGCCCTGTGATCTCAAGATGTTGATGGCAGCGATGATATCGACACGTTCGATAAGCCGCCGCTTCTGGTAATCCTCGACGTAACGTTCCATGGCTGTCCCTTAGCCTGTGTGCCCAAACGCGTTTGAACGACAGAGATCGCAGGAGGGAAGCTAGGCAGCCTTGCTTGCGTGAAACTTGCCCGGCATTGGCCGTGCTCCTCGATCTGCGATAAACCAGACTGGTACGGAAGCGGCCGACTCACAAAAGCCTAGGAAAAGACTAGCACGCAGTTGCCGATGCACCAGAGAGGCTGGTGCAGGGCCGGAGAAATACTGGACTTGCCAAGGACTTCGGATCGTCAACTGAAGTGCGTTGGCGATTCTAGACCGTCAGGAACTTCCTGACATCAGCACGGTCCAGATCTTCCGCCGGACCGGTATGGACGATCACGCCACGGTCCATGATGTTGACCTCGTCGGCCAACTCGCGACAGAAATCGAGATATTGTTCGACCAGAAGCACGGCGATGCCGGCCTGGTCACGCAGGTAGCGGATGGCGCGGCCGATGTCCTTGATGATCGACGGCTGGATGCCCTCGGTCGGCTCGTCGAGCACCAGCAGTTTCGGCCGCATCACCAGCGCCCGTCCGATGGCGAGCTGCTGCTGCTGGCCGCCGGAAAGATCACCGCCGCGGCGGCCGAGCATCTGCTTCAGCACCGGGAACAATTCGAAGACATGCGCCGGAATGTTGCGGTCGGCCCGTTTCAGCGGCGCGAAGCCTGATTCCAGGTTCTCCCGCACGGTGAGCAGCGGAAAGACCTCCCTGCCCTGCGGTACGAATGCGATGCCCGACCGGGCGCGGTCATACGCCGCGCTCCGGTCGAGCGCCTTCCCCTCGAAGGCAACGCTTCCGCTCGTCAGCCGGTGGTGGCCGACGATCGATCTCATCAAACTGGTCTTGCCGACGCCGTTGCGGCCGAGCACGCAGGTGATCTTGCCGGCGCCCGCCTTCAGCGACACGCCGCGCAGCGCCTGGGCGGCGCCGTAGTGCAGCGTGGCATTGGAAACTTCGAGCATGTCAGCGCCTTTTCCAGAACCGCAGAAACGACAGATCGAAATGATGGAACTGCACCCGCCAGACCATGCTCATCTCCCCAGATAGACTTCGACGACACGCTCGTCGGCCGACACGAAATCGAGTGTGCCTTCCGAGAGCACCGAGCCCTCATGCAGGCAGGTGACCTTGACGCCGAGCTCGCGCACGAAATGCATGTCATGCTCGACGACGATGACCGAATGGTCGCGGGCGATATCCTTGAGCAGCCGCGCGGTCTCCTCGGTCTCGGCATCGGTCATGCCGGCGACCGGTTCGTCGACCAGAAGCAGTTTCGGGTCCTGCGCCAGGAGCATGCCGATCTCGAGCCACTGCTTTTGTCCATGGCTCAGATTGGCCGCCAATTCGTCACGCTTGTCGCCAAGCCGGATGATGCCGAGAATGTCATCGATCTGCCGCGTCTCGGCGGTCGAGCGGCGATGGAACAGCGCCGGGAAGATCGAGCGCGGTCCCTTCAGCGCCAACATCAGGTTTTCCTCGATCGTGTGGCTTTCGAACACGGTCGGCTTCTGAAACTTGCGGCCGATGCCCATCATGGCGATTTCGGCCTCGTCATGCTTGGTCAGATCGACCTGGCCGTCGAAGAACACGTCGCCTTCGTCGGGCCGCGTCTTGCCGGTGACGATGTCCATCATCGTCGTCTTGCCGGCGCCGTTGGGGCCGATGATGGCGCGCATCTCACCCTTGTCGAGCACCAGCGACAGATTGTTGATGGCGCGAAAACCATCGAAGGAGACCGAGACGCCGTCGAGATAAAGGATCGTGTTCGACTTTGACATGGTCGCTCACTCCGCCGGCTGCGGTTCGGGGTTGCTGGCTGACCAGTCGCCGGGCTTTCTCGCCTCGCTGCGAACGATTTTCGCCGGCGGCGGAACGTCGGGGTCGCTGCCGGCTTCCTCGGCAATCGAAGCTGCCCGCAACGCCTTGGCG
>NZ_RZQY01000570.1:0-4043 GCF_003998575.1 Mesorhizobium sp. M7A.F.Ca.CA.001.10.2.1
CCACCAGACTGCAACCGCCGGCATGACCGGCATAGACAAAGGCAGGAAAAGAGATGGCTAAGAAAATTGCAGGCCAGCTCAAGCTCCAGGTGAAAGCGGGATCGGCGACGCCGTCTCCCCCGATCGGCCCGGCGCTTGGTCAGCGTGGCATCAACATCATGGAATTCTGCAAGGCGTTCAACGCGCAGACCCAGGAAATGGAAAAGGGATCGCCGGTTCCGGTCGTCATCACCTACTATCAGGACAAGTCCTTCACCTTCGTCATGAAGACGGCGCCGGTGAGCTACTTCCTGAAGAAGGCGGCGAACCTGACGTCCGGTTCCAAGGAGCCGGGCAAGGTCAAGGCCGGTACGGTTTCGCGTGACAAGGTCCGCGAGATTGCCACCGCGAAGATGAAAGACCTGAACGCAAACGACGTCGAAGCGGCCATGCGCATGGTCGAGGGCTCCGCCCGCTCGATGGGTCTGGAAGTGGTGGGCTAAGATCATGGCAAAGATTGCAAAGCGCGTATCGAAGACCCGCGAAGGCATCGATCCCAACAAGGCTTATGCCCTGGGCGATGCGCTGAAGCTGCTCAAGGACCGTTCCTCGGTGAAGTTCGATGAGACCATCGAAGTCGCCATGAACCTCGGCGTCGACCCGCGCCATGCCGACCAGATGGTCCGCGGCGTGGTCAACCTGCCGAACGGCACCGGCCGCTCGGTGCGTGTCGCCGTGTTCGCCCGTGGCGACAAGGCCGACGAAGCGCGCGCCGCCGGCGCCGACATCGTCGGTGCCGAGGATCTGGTCGACATCGTCCAGAAGGGCACGATCGATTTTGATCGCTGCATCGCCACGCCGGACATGATGCCGCTCGTCGGTCGTCTGGGCAAAGTGCTCGGCCCGCGCGGCATGATGCCGAACCCGAAGGTCGGCACCGTCACCACCGACGTTGCCGCCGCCGTCAAGGCATCCAAGGGCGGCGCCGTCGAGTTCCGTGTCGAGAAGGCTGGCATCGTCCATGCCGGCGTCGGCAAGGTGTCGTTCGACGTCAAGGCCCTGGAAGAGAACATCCGCGCCTTCGCCGATGCGGTGACCAAGGCAAAGCCGACTGGCGCCAAGGGCAACTACGTCAAGAAGGTGTCGGTCACCTCGACGATGGGCCCGGGCCTCAAGCTCGACGTCGCGACGCTCAACGCGTCCTGATAAGTTTTGATCGAGATCGGCCGGTAAACGGCTGATCTGCAAAGAATTCCGGGCCTCCGACCTAGTTGGCGGCCCGGTACCGGAAGCCGAGAGGTTTCCGGACATCCTGTCCGAGATTGCAGGCGGCCCAGAAGCCTTAATTCGATTTGGGCCTGCATGAGACGGGTGAAGACCGGACAACGGAGCGATTGCTCCAATGAAAGGTTCGAACCGTGTTTGCCTTTTGTCTGCGCATCGCCGGCTTGACCGTCGATGTGGCGAAAGGGGGCAGGATCCTCGAGCGTCGTTCGGGAGATCCGTTACTGGATGGCCCGGCCGACAAAAGGCAACCCGACGCCTGTCCTCGTCAATGGGATGTTCCCGTTAACAGGATTGGGGTCAACTGGAGATAGGCAGTGGACAGAGCGGAAAAACGCGAACTCGTCACGGGCCTGAACGGTGCGTTCTCGAACGCAGGTTCAGTGGTCGTGGCCCACTACGCCGGTATCACCGTCGCGCAAATGAACGACCTTCGGTCGAAAATGCGCGCCGCCGGTGGCACCGTCAAAGTCGCGAAGAACCGTCTCGCCAAAATCGCTCTTCAGGGCACGGACTCCGCATCGATCATCGAGCTGTTCAAGGGACAGACGCTGATTGCTTATTCGGAGGATCCGATTGCGGCGCCGAAGGTCGCGTCCGATTTCGCCAAGGGAAATGACAAGCTCGTCATTCTCGGCGGCGCAATGGGCACCACCTCGCTCAATGCCGACGGTGTGAAGGCACTCGCCACACTTCCGTCGCTCGATGAGCTGCGCGCCAGGCTGGTTGGCATGATCGCCACGCCGGCAACCCGGATCGCCCAGATCGTCAATGCGCCAGCGGCCTCGGTCGCGCGCGTCATCGGCGCTTACGCCCGGAAGGACGAGGCGGCATGAGGCCGTTCCTCGCTATCACAAACACACGTTCGAACCTTATGAAGGAACACAACAATGGCTGATCTCGCAAAGATCGTAGACGACCTTTCGAAGCTGACCGTCCTCGAGGCGGCCGAGCTGTCGAAGCTTCTGGAAGAAAAGTGGGGCGTTTCCGCCGCTGCTCCGGTGGCTGTTGCCGCCGCTGGCGGTGGTGCGGCCGCTGCTGCTCCGGTCGAGGAAAAGACGGAATTCGACGTCGTCCTCACCGAGGCAGGCGCTCAGAAGATCAACGTCATCAAGGAAGTCCGCGCCATCACCGGTCTTGGCCTCAAGGAAGCCAAGGATCTGGTCGAAGCGGCTCCGAAGCCGGTCAAGGAAGGCGTTTCCAAGGCCGACGCTGACAAGTTCAAGGCCCAGCTGGAAGCAGCCGGCGCCAAGGTCGACCTGAAGTAATCGTGAAAGCGGCGGGCGGCCTCGCGCCGTCCGCCACTCCCTTCGCCCGGAGGGAGCACGCGTAACGCGAGATCTACGAGAACCTCTTTCCTGAGGGCCGAAAACCGGCCTTCAGGAAACGGGTTTTCTCCCGTTCTAGCCGGCCGCCGACAGGCGCCGGGAAAACAGACAGAGGGTTGCCGCCAAGGTGGCCCAGAATGCAAGGCGAGCCGCGGCGAGGCTCGTCCCGAGTTTAGAGCTAAGGAGCGACGATGGCCCAGACCCAGACTTTCAATGGCCGCAGACGCGTACGCAAGTTCTTCGGAAAGATCCCGGAAGTTGCGGAGATGCCGAACCTCATCGAGGTTCAGAAGGCATCCTATGATCAATTCCTGATGGTGGCGGAGCCCAAGGGCGGGCGTCCGGACGAGGGACTGCAGGCTGTTTTCAAGTCGGTTTTCCCGATCTCCGATTTTTCCGGCTCCTCGATGCTGGAGTTCGTGAAGTACGAGTTCGAAGGACCGAAATTCGACGTTGACGAATGCCGTCAGCGCGACCTCACCTATGCCGCGCCGCTGAAGGTGACGCTGCGCCTCATCGTGTTCGATATCGACGAGGATACCGGCGCCAAGTCCATCAAGGACATCAAGGAGCAGGACGTCTACATGGGCGACATGCCGCTCATGACCTTGAACGGCACCTTCATCGTCAACGGCACCGAGCGCGTCATCGTCTCGCAGATGCACCGCTCGCCGGGCGTCTTCTTCGACCATGACAAGGGCAAGTCGCACTCGTCGGGCAAGCTTCTGTTTGCCGCGCGCGTCATCCCCTATCGCGGCTCGTGGCTCGACATCGAGTTCGATTCCAAGGACGTCGTGCACGCCCGCATCGATCGCCGCCGCAAGATTCCGGTGACGTCGCTGCTGATGGCGCTCGGTATGGACGGCGAAGAGATCCTGTCGACCTTCTACAACAAGATCACCTACAAGCGCGCCGGCGACCATTGGCGCATTCCGTTCAACGTCGAGCGTTTCCGCGGCCTCAAGGCCGTCGGCGACCTGGTCGATGCCGATACCGGCGAAGTCGTCGTCGAAGCCGGCAAGAAGATCACCGCCCGCCAGGCGAGGGCGCTTGGCGAAAAGGGTCTGAAGGCGATCAAGGCCACCGACGAGGACCTGCTCGGTAACTATCTGGCCGAGGACATCGTCAACTACGCCACCGGCGAGATCTTCCTCGAGGCCGGCGACGAGATCGACGAGAAGACGCTGAAGGTTCTGCTCGGCACCGGCGAAGACGAGATCAAGGTTCTCGACATCGACCACGTCAATGTCGGCGCCTATATCCGCAACACGCTCAACGTCGACAAGAACGAGAGCCGCCAGGACGCGCTGTTCGACATCTATCGTGTCATGCGCCCCGGCGAGCCGCCGACGCTCGAAACCGCCGACGCCATGTTCAACTCGCTGTTCTTCGACAGTGAGCGCTACGATCTGTCGGCCGTCGGCCGCGTCACGATGAACATGCGTCTCGAGC
>NZ_RZQY01000571.1:0-4039 GCF_003998575.1 Mesorhizobium sp. M7A.F.Ca.CA.001.10.2.1
GTCGCCGGCCGGCGAACTGCCGCTGCGCGTGCACCGCGCTAGCGAGGGCATGGTGATGGTCGAGGACGGCACCGCCGGCCTGGTCGGCCTGCTTGGCGTCGAAGGGTTTGCGGTCGAAACCCATGGCGACATAAAAGCCGTGCTGTGGGGCAAGCTGCTGATGAATTTGAACAACGCGCTGGTGGCGCTTTCCGGCCTGCCGCTGGCAACCGAACTGGCCGACCGGCGCTGGCGGCTGATCCTGGCCAGCCAGATCGACGAGGCCCTGAGAGCGATGAGAGCGTCCGGCATCGAGCCGGCGCGGATCGCCGGCCTGCGGCCGGCGTTGCTGCCGAAGGTGCTCAGGCTGCCGGACTGGCTGTTCAAGCTGCTGGCGCGGCGCTTGCTGGCGATCGACCTGCAGGCGCGCTCGTCTATGTGGGACGATCTGCAGCGCGGCCGGCCGACGGAGATCGACGACTTGCAGGGCGCCATCCTGCGGCTGGCGGAAAAAGCCGGCACGCCCCTGCCGACGGTCCAGCGGATCACCGCTTTGGTGCGCGCAGCGGAAGCGGAGCGGCTTGGCTCGCCGGGCCTGGCGCCGGAGCAGGTTGTTGCACCGGCCGGCCGTCGATCAACGTGATCTTCTGCCAGATTTTCCGCGACAGGTTGGATGCCAGGTTCTCGATGTCGTTGACGCCGTCGATGACCACGTCGTCATTGACCGACTGCGCGAAGAGCGCTGCGATCTTGCCGGTGATCGACAGCATTTCGGAGCAATAGTCGAGGTAACGCGCCAGGTCGGCGGCATTGGTGATACGGGCCGGCGAGTGCGCCGTCGGCTTGAAATCGGCCGAAAGGGCTGCCGGATCCTTGGTCAGCTGGTGCATGTCGATGACATGGATCAGCGAACGCAGGCCGTGCAGCTGGCGAAACACCCTTTTGCGCTTGATGCGCTCCTCGGTGCGGATCAGAGCAAGCAAGCCCAACACAGCCAGTATGACGGTGTTGATCGAAGCCTCTATGCCTTGCACCGACTGCAGGGCATCGTGGGTTCCCGAAATGCGGTCGATCGGCAAGATGGTACCGACGAACAGGAACACCAGCACACCCGTGACGAAGGCGGCGACGATGAGCCCGCGCAGCCACCAGATCGGTGCTTCGAGCACCTTGGCCGCCTTGGCCAGATCGCGCGACAGCGAGACCAGTTCGGCGGCGACGCCACGCAATCCCGCTTCAGGGAAACGGTCGGCGATCCGCTCTTCCAGCCGCTCGGCGGTTTCGACGATCAGTTTCGGATCAAGCGTGCGGTAGCGCATGTCCGATCGGCCCTCAGGATTGTTCCGGCTCGTTGGTGCGCCGGCCATAGCGGTTGGGTCCAGGCTGCCCTGGAAACAGGCACAACACAAGGAAGGCGACGATCGAGACCACCGGCACGAACAGGATCAGCGCGGCAATGCCCGGCTTGTCCAAATCGTGCAGCCGCTTCACCGCCAGGGCGATGTTCGACCACAGCGAGGCGATGAAGGCGACGAAGAAGATGAACGACCACATGTTGCTCTCGGCCGAACCTTCCGGCACCAGCGTGAAGCGGTAGAGCGGGAAGGCCTGGATGATGGCGACGAGCAACCCGCCAAGAAAATAGGCCGCGCGACTGACGCGGCCCGAGGTTTTGAAGAAAAGCCAGGTGAGATCTGATCTGTCAGGCAAGCGGGTCCGGTCCATATTGATTGGCGCCTCTGGCGCCTTCGAGAATGCCGCATTCCACCAGAAACCAGATCGGGCCGATGAGCGGCACCAGCATGATTAGGCTCCACCAGCCCGACTTGCCGCGATCATGCCAGCGCTTGGCGTAGACTGCGAGCGCGAAATAGATCGAGACCAGAGCGATGAGAATGCCGATGATGCCGATCTGGGCGCCACTGGCGGTGGTGAGACGTGTACCGAGGATCGCATCGAGAATGAAGGCAACGATACCAATGACGATGAAAACGCCAATCGCGGCCCAGAACTTGCCACGGTTGATGCGACCATCAAAACTTGTGAGCAGATACTTCCAGTCCATGTCACCCCTCCATCTTGAACCAGCGCGACCGATTGTCGCGCCGGCGGAAGGTGCGCTCGCTTTGCGCAAAGATCAATCGCGCAGCAATTCGTTGATCGAGGTTTTGGAGCGGGTCTTGGCGTCGACACGCTTGACGATGACGGCGCAGTAAAGGTTGGGACCCGGCTCGCCGTTCGGAAAGGGCTTGCCCGGCATCGTTCCGGCGACGACGACGGAATTGGGCGGCACTTCGCCATAGAAGATCTCGCCGGTGGCGCGGTCGACGATCTTGGTCGACTGGCCGATGAAGACGCCCATGCCGAGCACCGAGCCTTCGCGCACGATGCAGCCCTCGACCACCTCCGAACGCGCGCCGATAAAACAATTGTCCTCGATGATGGTCGGGCCGGCCTGCATCGGCTCCAGCACGCCGCCGATGCCGACGCCGCCGGACAGATGCACGTTCTTACCGATCTGGGCGCAGGAGCCGACCGAGGCCCAGGTGTCGACCATGGTGCCGCTGTCGACATACGCGCCGACATTGACGAAGGACGGCATCAGCACGGCGCCCGGTGCGACATAGGCCGAACGGCGCACGACCGACGACGGCACGGCTCGGAAGCCCGCCTTTTCGAAATCGACGGCACTCCAGCCGTCGAACTTCGACGGCACCTTGTCCCACCACACCGCCTCGCCGGGTCCCCCCTTGATGATCTCCATCGGGTTGAGCCGGAACGACAACAGCACGGCCTTCTTCAGCCACTGGTTGACATGCCACTTGCCGTCGGCCTGCCGCTCGGCGACGCGGACGGCGCCGCGGTCGAGCAGATCGAGCGCCGACTGGATGGCGTCGCGCGTTTCGCCGCGCGTTGCCGTCGAAATCGCGTCGCGTTCCTCGAAGGCCTTCTCGATGGTCTTTTCGAGGCTCGCCAGATCGGGCTTCGACATGAATTCGCTCCATTACCAAGCTGTTAAGGGGCAACGCCTTAACCTGTTTTGAAAGTCGCGCGGACCCCTTGGCAGGCTTTGCCTGCCTGGATCTTCGCATGTAGCAGGTTCTTGTCACAAAACCGCAGGACACTTTTGCGGAACCTGCTTATGTGAAGCCTTGGTGAGGGTCAATCGCGGCTGCGTCATGGGGCGGCGCAAGTGAAGAATTTGGACGGGTAGAGCATATGACACCTATGGAAAAGGCGGGCTGGACGCCACTGCCGCATTCGGACGAGGATCTGGAGCGGTCGAAGAGTGTGCCGGATACGCCGCAGACGCGTGCCGAAACCTACCGGCTCGCCTGGAACGATCCCGACTTCATGACGCGGCGCGAGTTGCGCGCGGTCCGGCTGCAGCTTGAACTCCTGAAACCGGAAATGATCCTGGCCGAACGCGGCATCCGTTCGACGGTGATCCTGTTCGGCGGCGCGCGCCTGCCGGAACCCGGCGGCGAGGCCTGGGCGGCCAAGAACGAGACGCAGAAGAAGAACCTCGAGGAAAACAGCAAATACTATGAGGAGGCGCGGAAATTCGCCCGCCTCTGCTCGCAGCAGTCGGCTACCTCCTATTACCGCGAATATGTCGTGGTGACCGGTGGCGGGCCCGGCGTGATGGAAGCGGGAAACCGCGGCGCCGACGATGTCGGCGCGCCGTCGATCGGCCTCAACATCGTCCTGCCGCACGAGCAGGCGCCGAACATCTATGTGACGCCGGAGCTCTGCTTCAACTTCCATTATTTTGCTATCCGCAAGATGCATTTCGTCATGCGCGCCAAGGCGGTCGCGGTGTTTCCGGGCGGCTTCGGCACGATGGATGAATTCTTCGAGACGCTGACCCTGATCCAGACAGGGCGCATGGAGCGCGTGCCGGTGATCCTGTTCGGCAAATCCTTCTGGAAGCGGGCGATCAATCTCGATTTTCTCGCCGAGCAGGGCACGATCAGCCCCGGCGATCAGGACATCATCGACTTCGTCGACACCGCCGACGAAGCCTGGGGGATCATCAGCCGGTTCTACAAGTTAGGGG
>NZ_RZQY01000572.1:0-4035 GCF_003998575.1 Mesorhizobium sp. M7A.F.Ca.CA.001.10.2.1
AAATGCACCTTGCCTTTGCCCTCGACTTCCGACAGCGCTGCCTGGAAACGGCCGACTGTGGCGTCGCCATAGACAGGGCCCATAAAGGTCTCGGCCTTACGAGGATCTCCGACCACCAGCTTTCCAGCGAACGCTACCAGTTTCTCGATGAATTCCGCCTTGACCTTCTCGTCGACATACACGACCGAGCATGCGGAGCACTTCTGGCCTTGCAGGCCAAAAGCGGAGCGCGCCACCCCCTGCGCCGCGCGGTCGAGGTCGGCCTTGCTCGTCACGTAGGCGGGGTTCTTGCCACCCATTTCGGCGATGACGGGCTTCATGTGGGGCAGCGTTGCCATATGACGGAAGATGCTCATGCCGGTCTTATGGGAGCCGGTGAATGCAACGCCGTCGATGCCGTTGTCGGTGGCAAGAAGGCGCCCCACCTCTCCATCGCCAAGCACGATGTTGAAAACACCTTCGGGCAAGCCCGCTTTGCGAAGCGTTTCGGCAATCAGCAGTCCGGTCAGCGCGCAACCCGGCGACGGCTTGTAGACCACCGCATTGCCTGTCAACAGCGCACCCGTGACCATGCCGATCGACAAGGCGAGCGGAAAGTTGAAAGGAGCGATGACCGCGAAGACGCCATAGGGCTTCATGACGCTCGTAGCAGTCTCGTTTTCGACCAACACGTTCATGGGCCGGACGAACCCGTTGTTCGCCTTCATCTCCGATGCGTAGTACTCGACCATGTCGAGGCATTCCTCGGCTTCGCCGACTGCCTCGATGCGGGACTTTCCGATCTCGTAGAGCGCCGCCAAACCGAGGTCATATTTCCGCTCCGCAAGTGCCTCTCGCCAGCGAGCGCCGAATGCAAGGCGATCGTCCAGCGTCGAACGGTTCCAGGCCTTCGCGCCGGCCCGGGCTGCCTGGATCGCGCACTTGACGTCTGACGGGATTGAAACCGGGAACTTGCCGAGAGAGATTTTCTTGTCGATAGGGCTCAGGATCTCTTTCCGAGCGCCGGTCGCAAACGGCGTCGACCACTCGCGACCCAGTGTGTTCTTCTCGAAATCCGGGATCATTGCATCGAGGTGAGCGTGAACAGGGGAAAAATCCACCCCGATGTTCGAGTAGGTCACACGCGGGAGTTCAGCCATTTCAAGTTCCTCCGAAAATCGGTATTTATCCCGATAATCAGGATTTGGCTTGCGAGTCAATCGAGGGGCCCATAAAATGGAAATAATACCGAATTTCGGTATTATTCGTGAGGAGGTTTCGGGTTCGGGTTACCTAGCGGAGCCCGACAGCCGAGGGCGTGCGGCCGTTCGGCTATTCTACGGAGCCCCTCGGACTCGAGGCGCGGCGGGATAACGAGAGACCGACCTTGCCCCTCACGTCTGTTTTGAACGATAACCTTCTTGCAGTCGCAATTGTCAGATCGGCGTAGGTGCCCTTGAATACGAAATCGAAGAAGCCGAGCGCCAAGGACAGTCCCCTCGAGCGCTACATCTCGATCATGGAAACGGTCGCGCCGTTCGAGCATGGCTTGACGGCGATCGAGCTCGAAACGACGCTTGGACTGCCCAAAACCACGATCAACAGGCTGCTGCATGCCTTGATCGAAAGCGGGATGATCACCGCCGAGAGCGTTCGCAATCGGACATACCGCCTCGGCGATCGCTTGCTGCAGCTGCTACAGATGTCTCCGGATAGCGGCTGGCTGACGACGCTCGCGCAGCGACCGCTTCAGGATTTGGCCGACCGCACCGGCCAGTCGGCGTTCCTGTCGAAGTTCGACGGTACCGAGGTGCGCTCGGTCACCTGCGTCGCGCCCGACACTCCGGTCCGGACCTATGTCATGCCGGGTATGGCCATGCCTGTAAATGCGACCGCTTCGGCCAAGGCGATCCTTGCGTTTCATCCGCAGGAGACCGTGAACAGGATCCTGGCGACCGAGCTGCGCAGCTATACCGATCGGACTAAAACGAAGATCGCGGAGTTGACCAGGGAATTGGCGGAGGTTCGGCAGCAGGGCTATGCCATGGACCTGGCCGAGCATGTTCCGGGCCTGGGCTCGATCGCATTTCCGATAAGGCCGACGAGCGGTGAGGTGATGTACGCGGTGGGACTTACGGGACCCTACGGTCAGATCATAGAGCAAAACTTCAAGCAGCATTGCTCGGCGCTCGCAGAAGCCGCCCAGCGCATGGCAAAGCTGGCGCAGATGCACGCCTACAACGGATCGGCTTTGGCCGCAAAGAGTGCTGCAGCGGATCAGCGATAGGTCGGTGCTGAGAGGCCGGTCATCGCGCGAAGAGATGTTGCGCTTTGAACCTGTAGTTCGCGATATGTTCTCGACGGAAGTGAATGTCCGGCTCCATCCCTCTGAGAACCACCCAATAGAAACCTTGGAGGCTCGCCCATTGCATTCAGAGTAGCTGCTCGGATGGCAGATAATCTACATCGACCACCAGCGCGATTTCGTCGGCGTGAAGCTGTCGACCTGGCCGAAAGCGATCAATCAGTCGATGCGGATCGACATACAGAACCTGATGGGAACGATCGCCGACACTCTCCATTCGGTGTGAAGGCGATCGGGGCATTGGTACTGACGTTAACAACAAGGGCGGCACGCGCGCCAAAAATTCGATGCCTCGTCAAATTTTGCTAAAGCCGAGCGGGCAGCCAAGGCAGCAATATATAGCTCGTGTCGCATTTTCCGAGACGCCAGCCCCGAAGATCGGGACGGCACTGATTTCAGGCAAACTTGCTGCGGGGTTGTCGTGGTTTTATGGCTCGGCGAAAAACTTACCCTCGGCAAGCATGGTTTCGATGCCGGCCAGCAATTCGCGATTTATGCCGGTGGAAATCCCTTTCGACGCAAGGTGCGCCACCAGCGCGCCGCTGCGAAGATTGCCGGCCGCACCGGGCGCGTAGGGACAGCCGCCTAGCCCGCCGGCAGCGGCATCGAACACCCTGAGCCCGAGGTCCCAGGCGGTATCGACGTTGGCGAGCGCCAGGCCGCCGGTGTCGTGGAAATGCCCGGCCAGCCGCGCAGCCTCTGCTTCTTCGAGGGTTGCCAGCACCATGGCATGCACGCGCTCGGGTGTCGCCCTGCCGATCGTGTCGGCAACGGCGATTTCGGCGCAGCCGAGATCGCGCAGGCGCGCGACGACTCTCGCGGCCGCGCCGGGTTCGATCGGGCCTTCATAGGGACAATCGACGGCACAGGAGACATAGCCCCGCACCGGCAAGGAATGCTCGGCGGCCAGCGCGATCACTGGCACAAAACGAGCCAGCCCTTCCTCGATGGTACAATTGGTGTTTCGTTTCGAAAACGTCTCGGAGGCGCTGGTGAAGACCGCGAGTTCCTGCGCGCCGGCCGAGATCGCGGCCCGCGCACCTTGCTCGTTGGGCACCAGCGCGGACAGCATAAGCCCCGGGCGCCGCACAGCGCGCCGCATGACCTCATCATGATCGGCCATCTGCGGCACCCATTTCGGCGAGACGAAAGCCGTCGCCTCGATGCGGGCGAAGCCGCAATCGGCCAGCATGCCGATCAGGCGCAGCTTCTGCCCGGTCGAGACCAGCCGCTTTTCGTTCTGCAGGCCGTCGCGCGGACCGACTTCGACGATCGTGGCCTGCCGATCCTCACCGGGCGATTCAATGGACGGCGGCATACATGATCTTTTCTTCGGAGGCCTCGTCGATGGTCATCTCCTCGACGATACGGCCCTGGCGCGCCACCAGTATGCGGTCCGACAGATTGAGGATTTCAGGCAGATAGGACGAGATAACGACGACGGCCGCGCCCGCATCGGCAAGCCGCTCGATAATCTGATGGATCTCGGCGATGGCGCCGACATCGACGCCACGCGTCGGCTCGTCGAAGATGATCAGCGACGGCGCCTGGATTAGCGATTTGGCGATGACCACTTTCTGCTGATTGCCGCCGGAAAGCTCGACCACCCGAGCATTGGCGCCGATCGTGCGGACCTTCATCGTCTCGATCCATTCGGCCGATTGCCGGCGCGCTTCGCCAAGGCCGATTAC
>NZ_RZQY01000573.1:0-4033 GCF_003998575.1 Mesorhizobium sp. M7A.F.Ca.CA.001.10.2.1
GTTTTTCGCGGCTGCTGAAGGAGCATGGCGATGTCCCGGCTGGGGATGCGGCTGATGGTTCGGCGGACGATATGGAGGACGATATCTCCGGCAGCTTCCCGGCCTGGCCCGATGTCATCCTGATCGACGGTGGCCAGGGCCAGATGACTGCGGTGCGCAAGATCCTCGCCGATCTCGGCATCGAGGACCGGGTGGTGGCCATCGGCATCGCCAAGGGCCAGGACCGCGATGCCGGCCGTGAGCGTTTCTTCGTCAAAGGCAGGGACTCGTTTTCGCTGCCGGTTCGCGATCCCGTGCTCTATTTCGTCCAGCGCCTGCGCGACGAGGTCCACCGTTTCGCCATCGGTTCGCATCGGGCGCGCCGCAAGAAGGAGATGGTCAAGAGCCCGCTCGACGAGATCAGCGGCATCGGTCCCGGCCGCAAGCGGGCATTGCTGCTGGCATTCGGCACCGCCAAGGCGGTCAGCCGCGCCGCCATCGAGGATCTGCGGAAAGTCGACGGAATTTCCGAACAGGTGGCGAAACTGGTCTACAATCACTTCCACGAGAGTTGAAAAATCCGGCACTTTCATCTGGCCTGTCGAATCTGGCCTGTTGACCCCCTACATTCGCATCTGATTTGAGTAGGCAGGCAGAAAGAGTTTCCCAGACATGGCCAAGCGCGCGTTCAACCTGCCCAATATGCTCACCTACGCCCGCATCGTCGCGGTGCCGCTGGTGGTGCTGTGCTTTTTTCTCGAAGGACATCTGAAGTCGAGCGACTTTGCCCGCTGGTCGGCGCTGATCATCTTCCTGCTCGCCTCGATCACCGATTATCTGGACGGCTATCTGGCACGCGCCTGGCAGCAGACCTCCAACATCGGCAAGATGCTCGACCCGATCGCCGACAAGCTGCTGGTCGCCACATGCCTGCTGCTGCTGGCCGCCGATACCGATCGCCATGCGGGCATTGCCGGCTGGTCGTTGTGGGCGGCGATCATCATCCTGTGCCGTGAAATCCTGGTTTCGGGCCTGCGCGAGTATCTGGCGGCGCTGAAAGTCTCGGTGCCGGTGACGCAGTTGGCAAAATGGAAAACCGCGATCCAGATGGTCGCCATAGCGTTCCTCTTGGCCGGACCGGCCGGCGACAAGATCTTTCCGCTGACCACGCAGACCGGGCTGGTTCTGCTGTGGATCGCGGCGTTGGTCACGCTCTACACCGGCTACGATTATTTCCGCGCCGGCCTCAAGCACATCATGGACGAGTGAGATGACGACACGGCTCATCTATTTTGCCTGGGTGCGCGAACGCATCGGCATGGCTGAGGAGGATGTCGACCTGCCTGCGGGCATCGAGACGGTGACCGATCTCCTGCGCTGGCTGAAATCGCGCGGCGATGGCTACGAGCACGCTCTGCAATATCCCGACGTGATCCGCGTCGCCATCAACCAGGAACATGTCGAGCACCGCGAGAAGATCGCGGGCGCCCGCGAAATCGCGCTGTTCCCGCCGATGACCGGGGGCTGACATGAGCGGCGCGGTCTTGCCTGTCGTGCGCATTCAGCGCCAGGATTTTGACGTCGCCGCCGAGATCGCCAGACTGACGCAAGGCCGCGCCGATATCGGCGCCGTGGTGACCTTCTCCGGCCTTTGCCGCGACGAGCAGGGCGCGCTCTCAGCGCTCGAGCTCGAACACTACCCCGGCATGGCCGAAGCGGAAATCGCCCGCATCGCTGTTGAAGCGGTCGAGCGTTGGCCATTGCAGGGGCTCACCGCCATCCACCGCCACGGGAAGATCGCGCCCGGCGAGAACATCGTGCTGGTGGTGGCAGCCTCGGCGCATCGCCATGCGGCGTTCGAGGCGGCGAATTTTCTGATGGACTATCTCAAATCGCGCGCGCCTTTCTGGAAGAAGGAGCATCGGGCTGACGGCTCGGAGGGTGGCTGGGTCGAGGCCAAGGAAGCCGATGCAAACGCCGCGCAACGCTGGTATCAGTCCGAATAAGATCCGCCGCAGCCATGCATTGACCGCAATCCTTTGGCCAATTGGCGGGATTGGTCAGCCTCGGCATTGGCAGCCCGGGGCATTGGCAGCCCGGGGTGAGGGAGATGGTCATGCTGGACAGGATCGCGGAGTTCTTGATCTTCGGTTTCGTGCCTCTGGTCGTCGGCATATTGGCCGTTCCGGAGCAGTCTGTTGCCGCTGAAAGGGCCGTGAGAGGCGAGGTGATCTATCGCGAGCGCATTGCCTTGCCGCCCAGTGCCGTGCTCTCCGTCCAGCTGGCGGACGTGTCGCTGGCCGACGCGCCGGCCACCATCATCGGTGAGCAGCAAGTAAAGCCGGCAGGCCAGGTGCCGATCAGCTTCGAGATCAAATTCGACCCTTCGGTCATCCGGTCGCAGATGACTTACGCGTTGCAAGCCCGCATCACCGTCGACGACAAGCTGCTGTTCATCTCCGATATGCGCCATCAGGTCGATCCGTTGGCCGACGTGCCGCAGACCATCATGCTGAAGATGGTCACCCCGAGTGCCGAGCCGACGGCTTCCGTCTTCGACCAGCTCTGGCTGGTCGACTATATCGACGGCATCGGCGCTATTAGTGCCCCGCAAGCGACGTTCAGGGTCAGCGGGGCCGGCAAGGCGGGCGGCAGCGGCCCCTGCAACACCTATTTCGCCACCGCCAAACTCGATGGCCAAACGATCGCGATCAGGGACATCGGCTCGACCTACAAGGCCTGTGCGCCCGAGGTGATGGCCGAGGAAAAGGCGCTGTTCGATGCGTTGGCCAAGGCGGCGTCATACCGTGTCGATGCCGGAAAGCTCATCATTGTCGACAAGGATGGCCGCGAGATCCTGCGCTTCAGCGCGGCAAGCTGACCCCGACGAAGAAGGCCGGCGAAACGCCGGCCTTTTCACGTAATCCAAGGTCTGGATTATCGGCTCAGCCGACGATCTCGGTGTCCGAGAACCAGTACTTGATCTCTTCTGCCGCGGTCTCCGGCGCGTCGGAGCCGTGCACCGAGTTTTCGCCGATCGACAGCGCGTGAACCTTGCGGATGGTACCTTCGGCGGCGTTGGCCGGGTTGGTGGCGCCCATCACTTCGCGGTTCCTGGCAATGGCGTTCTCGCCTTCCAGCACCTGGACGACGGTCGGTGCCGACGACATGAATTCAACCAGTTCGCCGAAGAAGGGGCGGTCCTTGTGGACGGCATAGAAGCCTTCCGCTTCGCGGCGGCTCATCCAGACCCGGCGCGAGGCGATGACGCGCAGGCCTGCCTCTTCCAGCATCCTGGTGATGGCACCAGTGAGATTGCGCCGGGTTGCGTCCGGCTTGATCATGGAAAATGTGCGTTCGAGCGCCATGGGTCGTCCTTGTCTGAGAATGGAATTGAGAGTGGCGGGCTCTATACAAGCCGCCCGGCCCATTGCCAAGGGGTGAGGCCAAAGGGGTGAGGCCAAAGGGGTGAGGGATGGTCCGCGAAGCGGACGGAAAGCCAATTGCTTGGCTTTCCGAGCGACGAACGGTGAAAGCCCGGTCCGCCTTCGGGCGGATTGAAAGGTCCAGTGGACCTTTCAAAGGGTTTGAACGCCCGAAGGGCAGGGAGCGATAGCGAAGGGCAGGCCGCTGCGCTTTTCTGTGCTCCCGAAGCCGAGATCAGACGGCTACACAGCAACGCGTTGCTTGCTATACTCGCGTGTCGGCGCCGCGCTGAGGTCGGGCCGTATGGAGACACCATGACCATGACAGACGATCGTCAGGAACGCATTCGCAACCGTGCGCACCAGATCTGGCTGCAAGAGGGCCAGCCGGCTGGACATCATGAGCGCCATTGGCATCAGGCGGCCGCCGATGTCGACCAGGAGGACGCCACGGGCAAGTCGGCAGCCAAAAAGCCAACCAGGAAGGCAGCTGGCGCAGGCAAGGCAAAGGCCGCCCCCAAGGAGGCAAAGGCTGCCACGAAGGCCGGCAAGCCAAAGAAGGCGGCCAAGTAAGTACTGCTTTACGGCGTCAAGCCGCGGCGGCGACCTTTCGTCCCAGACCGCCATGC
>NZ_RZQY01000574.1:0-4029 GCF_003998575.1 Mesorhizobium sp. M7A.F.Ca.CA.001.10.2.1
AGCACATCGACGGCGGCGCGCCGCCAGATGCAGTTCGGCCGGCCGAAGGCCATCGGCAGCGTTTCCTGCTCATGCGTCGCATGGTTGGCCGAGGTGACCCACAGCAGCGGTTCGCGCCGCACCACCTCCGACTGGCCGCGTACGTCGTTGTGAGTCACCAGCGCGAGGTCGAGATTGCCGCGCTTGATATGCTCGACCAGCCCCGGTGTCGGCTCGCAGATGACGGTCAGTTCGACGCGCGGATTGGAGCGCGTGAACCGCGCCATGATCTCGGGCAGGAAACGGTCGGCATAGTCGTCGGGCGTGCCGATGCGGATCGTGCCTTCGAGCCGCCGGTCGTCGAAGGCAGCCAGCGTCTCACGGTTGAGATAGAGCAGCCGCCGCGCATAGGAAAGCAGCTTGTCGCCTTCCTCGGTCAGCCTGTTGGTGCGCCCGTCCTTTTCGAACAGCGGCTTGCCGAGCCGCTCCTCCAGCCGGCGCATCTGCATCGACACCGCCGACTGGGTCCGGTGCACCTCTTCGGCCGCTCTGGTGAAGCTGCCGGTGTCGGCAATCGAGATGAAAGTTTGCAACTGATCGAGATCGAGCGGCGATTTCATCGACATGATCCATCACTGGTGTTGATGGTAAAGATTAGAAACATTCGTTGGATTAATCAATCGGCCGATGGCAAATTGGCATTGTCCACATGAAGGCATGTGAATCGAAGCCGGAACGGCCGCTGTCGCCAGCGCCGATCGCCTGGTTTTGTCAGTTCGAGTCTGAAGGAGACCGACAATGACCACGTTTGATTTCGCCACCGAGACCTCGCGCATCACCTCGCGTCCGGCCGTTGCGACTCGCGTGGCCAACACTGTCTCCAACATCTACCGCGCCTGGAAAAATCGCCGCGCCTTCTATCGTCTTGGCGAGATGTCGGACGCCGAACTCGCCGATATCGGCCTGACGCGCGGCGACCTGCACGTCGCCATCGACGTGCCGTTTGGCCGCGACCCGACGGCGATGCTGCGCGAAATCGCCAGCGATCGCATCGAAACGATCGAGGACATCGCCCGCAAGGTGGCCTGATCTGATGCTTGTTGTTTAGGTTGCCGCGAACCTTTTCGGGGTTCGACGCGACTGACGAGTATGCAGGCTCCCACTCCCTGCCGGATCCCCCCGGCCCGCCTGCACTCTGCCCGGTCCTCCCAGGACCGGGCTTTTCCTTTGGCTGTCAGGCGAATGCCAGCTTTCGCGATGGCCTTGGTATCGATCTGCCGAGCTCATGCGCGGCCTCTATCCAGGCTGCTATGGCGTCCTGGACATTGGCGATGGCCTCTTCAGGAGTGTCGCCATCACTCACGCAGCCTGGCAGATCAGGCTCCATCCTCTGCAGAAAGTGGCGCAATGACGACCGGATATTCAAGTCTGTCCATCATGTCTTACCGCCGATCCATATCGCGCTTGAACTGGTCGAAGATCGTCTCCACGCCCTTCTGGTAGTCGTCACGCTGCTGGGCGCCGGTCTCGAACATCTTGCCGAACAGGTCGTCGAACGGGTTTTTCGGCCTGCCGCTCGGATTGGCCTGTGGCTGCGGTGCCTGACGCTGCTGTGGGGGCGCTTGAGGCTGTTGCGGCGCCGGCTGTCCGCCAGGGATGCCGCCTAAGCCACCGCCACCTTGCCGCAGCATCTCCTCGAAGATTTTCCCCAGCGGATTGTCTCCGTAGGGGCTTTGTGTCTGCTGAGGCTGCGGCTGCGCCCGCCCTTGCGGCTGCGGCTGAGGCGCGCCACCGCCGAACATGTCCTGCAGCACCTTGCCGAGTGGATTGTCGCCGTAGGGATTGGGCTGCGGCTGCGGCTGGCTTTGCGGCTGTGGCTGAGCCGCACCGCCGCCGAACATGTCCTGCAACACCTTGCCGAGCGGGTTGTCCATCGGGTTCTGGGGTGGCGGCGCTTGGCGCGGCTGCGGCGCCGGGGCCTGCATGCCGCCGCCTTGCCGCATCATCTGCTCGATGATCTCGCCGAGCGGATTGTTGCCGCCGCCAAAACCGCCGGCGGCCTGCATCTGATTTGTCGTCTGCTTGAACAGCCCGCCCATGACCATCGAGGCGATCGCCGGCAGCATCTGCTGCAGGATCTGCTGATTGACGCCGCTGGCTTGCGCCGCCTGGCTGGCCACGGCGCGCGACAGGTCTTTCGAGCCGAACAGGTGCCCGAGAATGCCGTTGCCCTCATCGACGCCTTGCGGTGAGAAGGCCCGGGTTGCGTCCTCGAAATACTTGGCGTGCTGGCCGCTGGCCATCGCCGTCATGAAGGCGCCGAGCCCGTAAGGGTCGGCTGTGTTGCGCTGCAGCCCCTGCGAAAAGGCCGGCAGCAATGCGGCGACCGCGGCTTGCGTCTGCTGCATCGAAAGCCCGTATTGCTGGGCAAGGGCCTGCATGCCGTTGCCGTTCTGGGCCTGTGTCAGCATGTCGAACAAGGAAGGCATTGGTCTCTCCTCCGGAAATCCTCGCCGAAGAACCCTAGTTTGTTTCCACTTCCGATTGAAGCGACTTTTGCCGGCCGGTCAGCTTTGCCAGATCCGAGGGTTAATAGGCGTATTCCATGAAAACCGGCTCGATCGAGCCGCCCCAGCGCGTGTGGTAGGCCGACAGCATCTCCTCGGCGCTGGTTGTGCCGCGCGCCACGACCTCGTCGAGCGTGTTGAGGAACGAGGTCTCGTCATAACCGTCGCGGTTCTTCTTGCCACGGTTCTTCAGGCCCATGCGGGAAATGACCATCACGTCACGCGCGATCTCGCGCAGCGTGGTGTTGCGGAACGGTGCGGAAATGCCTTGTTCCGGCACGGCGTTGCGCATCGCCAGCGTTTCTTCATACGTCCAGCTCGACGTCAACGCCTCGGCGGCATCGAGTGCGGCTTCATCATAGAGCAGCCCGACCCAGAACGCAGGCAGCGCGCAGATGCGCCGCCATGGCCCGCCATCGGCGCCGCGCATCTCAAGGAAGCGCTTCAGCCGCACGTCCGGGAACAGCGTCGACAGATGGTTCGCCCAGTCGCCCATTGTCGGCAGCCCGTCCGGCACCTGATTGCGCGCGGCACCGGCCATGAACTGACGGAAGGTGACGTGCGTCATGTCGTGATAGCGGCCGTCGCGGATGACGAAATACATCGGCACGTCGAGCGCCCATTCGACATAGTCGGCGAAACCGAAATCGGGCGAGAAGCAGAATTCGAGCAGGCCCGAGCGCTGGTTGTCGGTGTCGCGCCAGATATCGCCGCGCCAGCTCTGCAAGCCGTTCGGGTGGCTTTCGGTGAAAGGCGAATTGGCGAACAATGCCGTCGACAGCGGCTGCAGCTTCAACGACACCTGCATCTTGCGGCGCATGTCGGCCTCGCTCTCGAAGTCGAGATTCACCTGGATCGTGCAGGTGCGGTACATCATGTCGAGGCCCTTGGTGCCGACCTTGGGCATGTAGCGCGTCATGATCTCATAGCGCGATTTCGGCATTTTCGGCGTCTCGGCCAGCGACCATTTCGGGCTGCCGCCGAGGCCGAGGAAACGGATGCCCATCGGCTCGGCGATCTCGCGCACCTGCGCCAGATGGGCGTTGCCCTCGCGGCAGGTCTGGTGGATCGTTTCCAGCGGTGCGCCGGAAAGCTCGAACTGGCCGCCGGGTTCCAGCGAAATCGCACCCTGACCGGTCGGCTCGACCAGGCCGATGATGCGGCCGTCATCGACGATCGGATCCCAGCCGAGCTTTGACTGCATGCCTTCGAGAATGGCGCGGATGCCGCGCTCGCCGCCATAGGGGACCGGTGCATTGCCGTCGACATAGAAGGGGAATTTCTCGTGCTCGGTGCCGATGCGCCATTTGTCGCGCGGCTTGTTGCCTTCGGCCAGATGCTCGACGAGTTCGTCGACACCTTCGATCGGGCGGAAATCGGTCGTATCGCGCGCCATGATGGTACCCTCAGAGGCGGCCGGATGACCGCCGGCGGTAAATGGACGAAATGTCAGCAGACGATCAAGCGAAAAATCCTGAGCCAC
>NZ_RZQY01000575.1:0-4023 GCF_003998575.1 Mesorhizobium sp. M7A.F.Ca.CA.001.10.2.1
GGAAGTGACGCCGAGCGAGCTCTTGCGGGTGATATCGCGCGCCTTGCGCGCCGCTTCACGCGCCGCCGCGGCCTGGATCACCTTGTCGACGACCACCTTGCCTTCGCTCGGATGTTCTTCCAGCCAGGTGCCGAGCGCTTCGTTGACCAGGCCTTCGACGACAGGACGGACTTCCGACGAGACCAGCTTGTCCTTGGTCTGCGAGGAGAATTTCGGATCTGGAACCTTGACCGACAGCACCGCCGTCAGGCCTTCGCGGCAATCGTCGCCGATCAGCGAGACCTTTTCCTTCTTGGTCAGGCCGGAGGATTCGCCATAGCCGGTGATCTGGCGCGTCAGCGCGCCGCGAAAGCCGGCCAGATGCGTGCCGCCATCGCGCTGAGGGATGTTGTTGGTGAAGGCCAGCACGTTCTCGTGGTAGCTGTCGTTCCACCACATCGCCACTTCGACGGTGATCCCATCGCGCTCCGCCCGGATGGCGATCGGCTTGTCGATCAGCGGTTTCTTGACCCGATCGAGATATTTGACGAATTCCTCGAGGCCTCCATCATAGTGCAGTTCATGGCGCACGACGTCGGCGTGACGGGCATCGGTCAAAATGATGCGCACGCCGGAATTGAGGAAGGCAAGCTCGCGCAGCCGGTGTTCCAGCGTGCCAAAGTCGAATTCGACCATGGTGAAGGTCTCGGCCGACGGGAAGAAGGTGATCTGGCTGCCGCTGCGGCCCTCATAGGTGCCCGGCTGCTTGTCCTGCTCATAGCTGCCGGTCGCCTTCAGCGGCGCGTCGGCATTGCCATGCGTGAAACTCATCTCGAAGATCTGGCCGTTGCGGCGGATTTTCAGCTTCAGCCACGCCGACAGCGCGTTGACCACCGAGACGCCGACGCCATGCAGGCCGCCCGAGACCTTGTAGGAATTCTGGTCGAACTTGCCGCCGGCATGCAGCTGCGTCATGATCACTTCGGCCGCCGAAATGCCTTCTCCGGTGTGGATATCGGTCGGAATTCCGCGGCCATTGTCGATCACGGTGACCGAACCATCGGGGTTGAGCGTCACGGTGACGAGATCGGCGTGACCGGCCAGCGCCTCGTCGATGGCGTTGTCGACCACTTCATAGACCATGTGATGCAGGCCCGAACCGTCGTCGGTATCGCCGATATACATTCCGGGGCGTTTGCGGACAGCATCCAACCCCTTCAAAACCTTGATGGAATCGGCGCCGTATTCGGCTTCAGCGCCGTTGTTGTTATCGATCTGATCGCTCATGAAAACCTGTTGTCTGGATGCCGCTTGCACGGCGCGAAAAACCCGCTCCGAATCGCGCCTCTGATATGCACTAGATATAGGCGCAAAAGGCGGTTTTTCCAAGGTTTGCAGGCATTTCACGGGGAATGAGCCGGCTGTCCATGGCAGCCTCCCGTCAGGCCCTATTTCACTTTGGCCAGCCGGTCCCTGAGAAACTTGATCATGAACTTGTATCGCGGCGCCAGCCGCCCGCTGCGGTCGAGCTCCAGCGTCATGTCCAGCGCCTGCGAAAGCACCGTCTTGGGGTTCTTGGCGACCTGAGCGTAGTCGATCATGGCAACCACCAGGTCGCGCTGCCAGGTGGCGTTGTTTGGGTCGGACCGGGCGAGCTTCTGGCGGATGTCGAGACTGTCCTGGAAAGCCTGCCGCGCGCCTTTGACGTCGCGCTGCTTGGCCTTGAGCATGCCGATCTCGGACAGGGTGATCGACAGGTCGCGTTGCCAGTCGGCATTGGCAGGGTCGAGCTTGGCCAGCCGGTCGGCGATAGCGAAACTGTCTGTATAGGCCTTGAGCGCTCCGGCGCGGTCGCCCTGAATCGCCAGAATGCCGGCGACCTTTTCCAGGCTGACCGAAAGGTCACGTTGCCAGTCGGCGTTGGCAGGGTCACTGGCCGCCAGCATGCGGGCTATAGAGAGGGCTTGCCTATAGGCGGCGAGGGCTGCCGGCCAGTCCTCTTGATCGCTCAGCGCATTGCCCATCTTTGCGTTGCCGACAGACAGGTCGCGCTTCAACTCACTGTTGTCGGGGTCGCGGCCCGCTAATTGTTCGACGATCGCATGGCCCGCTTTATAGGACGCGAGTGCGCCCGCCGCATCGCCGCGCTCGCGCTTGAGGTCGCCGATCGTATCATGGCTGACCGACACATCGCGCTGCCGTTCGGCATCCTGCGGCTTCTTTTCGGCCAATGCCAATCGGATATTCAGGCTCTCCTCGTAGGCCATCTGGGCGTTGTCCAACTGGCCGGCGGTACGCGCCAGTGCACCGATCTCGTCATAGCTGATGGTCAGGTCGCGCTGCAGTTCGGCGCGCTCCGGCTCGTTGTCGGCAAGCTGCTTCTTGACCGACAAGCCTTCCTGGTAGATCTGCGAGGCCCCAGCCAGATCGCCTTGCGTCACAAGCACATTGCCGATCTTGTCGTCGGCCATGGCGAAGTCGCTGAACCATGACAGCCGATCGGGTTCGGCAGCGGTCAAATCCCTGAGCATGGTTCTGGCGGTCCGATAGTTTTCCAGCGCTTCCGGCAGGTCTCCTTGCGCCAGCTTGATGTTGCCGAGCTTGATGTGGCTGACGGCAAAATCGCGCTTGACGCTCGGGTCGGTTTCCCGGGCCGAACGCAGCTCGAGATTGGACACCAGCGCTGCAAAGGCGCGGCCTGCCGCATCGGTGTTGCCGACAAGGGTGTAGAGCTTGCCGAGCTCGTCCAGGGTTCGGATCTGGCGGTCGGCCTGGTCCAGGGTCAGATCGGTTTGCCCGGCCTCGCCGTAGAGGACCAGCACCGATTCATAGTCCTTGATGGCCGTGGCGTAGTCGAGGTCGGCGCGCGCCGCACCGCCGGACAGGAAACGCGTCGCCGCCTCGGACAGCGTGCGGTTGACGAAGTTGGCCTTCAAGGCGTTGCGCGAAACATTGTCGATGTCGGCGGCCTTTGCGAGGATGGCGCGAGCCCCATCGAAGGCGCCGAGCGAAAGCTGCTCCTCGGCCTGCCGGCGCAATTCCGTCACCTGCGGATCATCGGAGGCCAGCGTCCTCATTTCGCCGCGCACCTTGACGAAGGCGTCGGCCGCCTCGCGCAACCGGGCATTCAGGCTGTCCGCCGAAAGGTGGCTGGCGTCGGAGCTGATCAGCACGCCGTAGAGAGGCGCCAGCGGCATGTCGGCATCGCTGGCGACCTGCTCGACCTCACCGCGCATTTCCGGCGTCACGTCGGCCATGGCAAGCAACAGGCGCTCGCGCTCCGGCAATTGTTGCTTGGCGGCCGCGGCAAAAAACAGCTTCGGCAGGCCGCTCTCGACGTAAGGCAGCTGTTTGCCCCGCGACAAATCGTAGACCTCCTGCTGCACCAGCGTCAGCACCGAGCGGATCTCGAGCCCGTCGGTGCCGAGATATTTGGTCAGCGCTGTCGTGAAGGGCGAGTTCTGGCCGGTGCCGTCGGCAGCCGTCTCGCCCGGTGCGGCGGAGAAGGCGAACAGGATGTTTTCGGCGCGGCCAATCCGGCCGAGACCCGGCTTCACCTTGTCGGAGACATCCTTTGCCAGCGATGTCGCGCCGCGCCCTTCACCGCTGCTTCCCGAGAAGGGATCGCTGCGGCAGGCGTCGAGCATGATCAGGCCGACCTTGGCCGTGGCGGCCACGCTGTCGCGCACCTCTTCCAGCGGCAGGCTGGTCTTCTCCAGCGCATCGAGCGAGGAGGCGTCGGCATCGATCGGGAGCAGCCGGTTGTCGCCCGAGATTTCCACGCCGTGGCCGGAGAAGTAGACCAGCGCCACGTCGGCGCCTTTGGCATCCAGGCGAAAATCGTCGAGCGCGCGGCGCATTCGCCGCAGGTCGCGATTGGTTTCGAGGATGACCTCGAAGCCGAGCTTCTTCAGCGCCGCTGCCATCGCCTCGCCGTCATGGACCGGATTGGCGAGCGGCCGAACCAGGCGGTAGCCGTCCTCGGCTATGATCAAAGCCACGCGTCGCTCAGCCACCGCGGCGGCGGTGCTCATGAGCATCTGT
>NZ_RZQY01000576.1:0-4018 GCF_003998575.1 Mesorhizobium sp. M7A.F.Ca.CA.001.10.2.1
CCTGCAACCGGGCGCTTCAATCCGACGTAAGATTTAAAAGCCGGGAGGTCACCGGTGAACATCTTCAGCAGTTCACCGGCCGCGTGCATCACCATGTTTTCGAGGCAAATGAGTACGCACCGGTCTGATTGAGATCTTGATCGGAAACGCTCCCATTGCTGCGATCAGCGAATGCCGGTATCGGGGGTTGCGTATCCAAGATTTAAACCTGCGGACCAGACGTCGCCCATTGGCCGCGGAACCATACGGTACGATGCGGAAGATCTCTGATTTTCTGCCCAAGGAAAATTCAATAAAATCAACGTTCTCGCTACATCCTCCGGACCCACCATGACCATTGATTTCGAAGCGAAAATGCACACAACCTGAGCGGTGACGGTACTTTTCGAGACGGCATACGCGCCCCGCCAGACGCCGTTGTGCTGCAAAAATCATCCGATTGTTCTCGATAGTTGGTGAAACCTCAAAATATTTTTTGTTGCGATTTTCTCTTTAAAATCAATAGCGTAATTTTCTGACGGTTCTAGTGTCGTTCTTTTCCGCGTTTCAGGAAATATTTGAAAGTGATTTCAATGGGTTATATGGTCTTTAAATAATCGAGTGGGAGTAGGGGGACCGGCGGCAATGGCAAAGGTTCGGCACGTAGCGTCTCCGCTAGTGTGCCTACGCCAATGACCCCTTACCGGCCTCGATCGCCTTTCCAAAACAATCTGACGGCACTGAAACGTGGCTGTGCGTGGATGTAAAGCGTCCTCTCAGCTGTGTAGAGCCTTGGCGTACAATGGCGTGCAAATAGGCGGGTTTGGGCAGATTGCCGGCTCTGAACTCGCTGGCCAGTCCAAACGTTGCGTCGGTGTAAGCAGGCGCTATGGACAGCGCTTGCAAAAATGCGCTCCGCGCAGCCGGCGGGTCATTGATACCCAGTTCGATGAAACCCAGCGGAACAAGCGCGTCGGTATTTGCCGGCTGAAGAGCAAGGACACGCTTCAGCAACCCGGCGGCTTCTTCGAAATGCTGTTCCTGCCGGGCTTGACGCCTAGCGCATAAAGACTATCGGCCGTTTGTCCATGTGCCGCAGTCGCGCAGCGGAGATACACAACCGTGTATCCGGCAAGTGCGACAAGCCGCTTCTGGTGCATCAGACCTTCCCGCCGCGGTTATGATGGCTTGGTGCGACATTCGTGCCTTGCCCCTTCTCCAGGTTTCTTGCCTGCCGTGGCGGAAACCGTGTGCTGAAATTTCAAGGAAAGAACAAGAAATACTTCACTTTTGAAATATTGTTTTCTAAACTATCAGATTTAAATATGCTTAAAAAAATAATATCCCATATACATGTTAGATGGTTGATAGTTATACTTGTTTTGACGGAAACGTATCCGTAGATAATAATATGTTTACCGATGTATACGCCTATGGTCCGTATTGTCACAAATTTTACATAAATATAGACTCGTCGCGGTTTCGTGATCGCCTTGCGCCCAAGAATTTTCGGATGTACGTTAGCTTGCGGTCAATTAGCCATAGATGATGTTTGAGGGGGCAAAATGAACATTTTGTCGAGGCCAGCTTTTTTTGAAGCATTTCAGAAGAGATTAGCCAGCAAAGAACAGACACCCGTCCCTGGCGTATTTGGCCGTTGGCTGGCAAGTTCGCTGTTGCGGCGCTCGCCGGGGCGAGCCCGACGGCCCAGCAAGACATCAGATTTGCCGAACCTGGCACTTGAAGCGCTTGAACCGCGTTATCTGCTGTCGGCCGACATCTTGCCTTTCGCAGTCGACATGAACGACTTGGCCGGCGCCGACTATTCGCTGCGCTATGACAATCTGATCCAGGCGATCCAGATCTATGACAACAAGTCGGACACGCTGATCGACCAGCGCAACGTGCAGCAGATCGACTATATCGTGGTGCGCGGCACCGACGCCGACGACAAACTCACCATCGACTTCGGCGAAAACTTCCTGGCGGCGCTCGACGTGCGCTTCGACGGTGGTGCCGGCAACGACACGCTTGCCATGACCGGCGGCAGCTTCGACGCCGTGCGGCTGGCGACCGACACCGGCCTGTCAGGTAGCATTACCGCGCAAGCCGGAGCGTTGACCCATAGCATTGGCCTGGCAAACGTCGGCGCGGTCGAGGACGATACGACGGCCAGCCAGCGCATTTATGCCGACACTTCCGGGCAAGCGCGGGTGATCCGCATCGGCAGTTCAGATGATTCCAATGACGGTCTGTCGGTGCTTGACGCTGGAACATTTAACAATTTGATCGCCTACAAGTTCGCAACTCCGGCGGTCTCGCTGACCGTTGACGCGGGCGCGGGCGACGACAGCTTTGTGCTGCGCGAGATCGACCCTGCTTTGGCTGGCAGGGTGGTGTTGAGCGGCGGCGCCGGCAGCGACGCCGTGGTCGGCCCCCCGCGGGACACCGACTGGCATCTCACTGGCGAGGGTTCAGGTGATGTTGCTGGGGTGTCCTTCGTTACGGTCGAGAACCTGATCGGTTCCGCTGGCAACGAGGACACCTTTTTTGTTGGTGCGGCCGGAAGATTGAGTGGCGTCATGGCTGGCGGCGACGCTGGCTTCGACAGCATGGTTCTCGACGGCGGCACCTTCGCCTCGGTGAAGTATGCAGCTACTGGCCAGACGTCGGGCACAATCACGCGTGACGGTGTCGTGCTCCGCTATGACGGGCTCGAACCGATCATCGACAACAGTGTCGTCGCGGACCGGGTCATCACAACCAGCAATGCCGACGATGAAGCGACTCTGACCGACAATGGCGCGACGCTGACGCTGTCGTCGGATTCTCTTATTTCGACATTCGAGTCGATCACTTTCAACAAACCCAGCACCAGCCTGACCATCAATCTCGGCGATGATCTGGGCATTCCGATTCTTTCAAAGGATACCTTGACGATCAATGCGGTGAACCTCGGTTCAACCGCACTCATCATCAATGGCCAGGACGGCAAGGACGAGGTGACGATCTCCGGGACGCTGACTGCCGGCGCAGTTACCGTCAATGCCGAGAAGATCAGCGTTTCCAGCACCATAAACGCCAGTTCGATGACCCTGACAGCAGCGGCGGCGGACGATGGAAAAATCACGGGTGGCGCGTATTTCGCGACCCCGGAGGCGATCATCGACCTGAGCGGCGCCACGATCATCGTGACGGGCGCGGCTCAATTCACTGCAACCGCGACCGCCAATGTCGAGGCTGAGACTTTCGAAGTTGGGCCGCTCGCGGGTGTCATCGCGACGATCCTGCCCGAAGCGCGGGTCAAGTTCAGCAGCACCAATGTGACCGCGGCCAGCCTGTCGGCGTCGAGCACCGTAACCGTCACGCTGACCGCGAAGGACGAGTCCGACGCCGGTTCCGACAACGATGAAAAGAAGGATGCAGCGGTTTCCGTCACCGTTCTGGTCAGCGACGCGATCACCGAAGTGCTCGCGGGCAGCGTGCTCAGCGTCTCGGGCGCGGTGTCGCTGACTGCAACCAGCAACTTGACGATGACCACCGAGGCCGATGGCGGTAGCGGCGGCAAGGGCGCAAGCGTTGCGGTTTCAGAAGTCAATGCGACGACCCGCGCCAATGTCTCGGGCGGTTCGACGATTGGCGCGAATGCCGGCGATACACCCAATTCGATCGCGCTCGGCGCAACGCTGATCAGCAATATCACGACGATCGCCAAGTCGACGGCAGGCGGATCGGACCAAAGTGCGGGCGGTGACAACGAATCCGAGGAGCGCCTGAAGGACCCCAATAAGGACGGCATCACGTCCGACAAGGCGACGACCAGCAGCGGCGATATCACCTTTGCCGGCGCGGTGACGGTGTCGGATTATCGGCCGACCACCGAAGCCTTCGTTCAGGCCTCCACCCTCACATCCGGTGGCGCGATCACGCTGACCGCGCAATCGACGGACAAGGTGACGGCGACGGCGGACGGCACCAACACGAACTCTTCCTCCAACGGCGCTACCGGCATCGGCGTTGCAGTAGCGCTGAGCATCGC
>NZ_RZQY01000577.1:0-4018 GCF_003998575.1 Mesorhizobium sp. M7A.F.Ca.CA.001.10.2.1
CTTCAACAAGGATCTGAAGCGGATGTTCAAAGAGCGGCTCGATGACGCTGCCCGATAGATATCGGATCGCCCCGAAGCTCGCCGGCGCCTGCGCGCTCGGCATGGCGCTGGCGCTGTCCGTCCACGACTTCGCCGAGGCGCGATCGGCGCTTTCGGAGCGGCCGCCGCTGCCGGCGATGGGGCCCAGCCTGCGCAAGGCCGTTGCCTTTAGAACCGCCGAGCAGCCGGGCACGATCGTCATCCGCAAGGACGAGAAGGCGCTTTACCTCGTCACCCGCCAGGGCCAGGCGCTGCGCTATCAGATCAGCGTCGGGCGCGACGGGTTCGGCTGGACCGGAATCGTCAAGGTCGGGGCGAAGACCGAATGGCCGGAGTGGCGCCCGCCGCAGGAAATGCGGGCCCGCCAGCCGGAGCTGCCGAAAATGGTGCCCGCCGGTCCCTACAATCCGCTCGGCGCAAGGGCGCTCTACCTGTCGCGGGACGGGCGCGACACGCTCTACCGCATACACGGCACCAACGACCCGTCGGGTGTCGGCTTCGATGGGACATCGGGCTGTTTTCGTCTCACCAACACGGATGTGATCGATCTTTTCAAACGCGTCGCTGTCGGCGCAAAGGTGGTGGTCCAATGACGATGATCAGCGAACCGGACATGCCGGCGATCGATATCGGAAACCAGGAACAGCGAGAACCGGTTGCCACCGAGAAATTCAGCAAGGCAAAGACGATCGGCGTCATCGTCGCCGGTGGCGCGCTTCTTATCACCGCGGTCAACATGGCGGCCGCGGTCTATCTCTATCGGGGCATGAGCGACCTGCGCTTCGTCGAAGCGCGGCTGGAGCAGCTCGGCGCGTTCGAGCAGCGGATCGCGGCCCGGCTCGACACGGTCAACAACGGTTTTCAGAGCCGGTTCGAGAAACTGGACAGCCAGTTGCAAGGCAGCTTCAACGAGATCGATGCCGGCATTGCCCGGCTGGGGCAGACTATGCCGGTCGCCGGCGGCGAGGCCATGCCAGGTGCGGAAGAACCGTCCGAATTCGCCACCAGCACGCTGGCGCAAGCGCCCGAAGCGCTCGACGGCGAGAGCGCGAGCGAGCCCGGCGTCATCGAAGCACCCGCACCCAGGAAGAGAATAGCATCGGCCTCGCCCCCTGCCCCAAGCTCCAACTACCAGCGCATCCAGCAGCCCGACGGCAAGGTCTATTACCGCCGGATCAACTAGACGCCATTGCTCTAGAGATCGCGCTGCAGCGCCAGGATGCGGATGGCCCGGACGGACCGCTCCCGCGCCTCAGTGAGGAAGGCGATGTGGCAGTAGGCACAGGCCACGATGCCAAAAAGCAGCACCAGGCTGTTCTTCAAGGTGAAATCGACGGCCAGCGAATACGGAAGACCCTTGGGCGAGGTGAATTCGGCAATCGTGCTGGCCGTTTCCGAATGGCTGCCGACGGCGATCATCAGGCCAGCGAAAATCAGGGCGACATGGTTGGCGAGGAACGAGGATGCCGATCTTTTGGCGTGGCACGCCACCCAGCAGACGATCGCTGCGGCGGCAAGAATGACGGCGTCGATAGCCATGGAGCCGCCCAGCCAGACATCGACCTGCTGCCAAAGTACCGTCGACAGAGGGCGCAGTTCAAGCCATAGCCACCATGCGGTGGGGCTGGCCGGATAGGCGCCCAGCAACAAGGTCGCCATGCGCTCCCCTGCCAGGACCGCCAGAATGAGAAACGGAAAGGCGAAAAGCAGAAGCGGCTGGCGTTTCATGTTCCCTCGACAATCTGCAAGCCAGGATAGGCTGTATAGATTGCTCAAGGCTTAACAGCCTACTTCCGGCCCTCTCCCGTTTGCGAGCGTTCGAGGACGGCAAAGAAGATCACGGTGAGCAGAAGGACGATCAGCAGCAGCACGAAGGCGGCTGCCGCGCCTTCGTTGAGCGAAAGGCCGAGAAAGGCACGGCGATAGGCAAAGAAGCTCAGCACTTCGGTCGCGTTGCCCGGCCCGCCCTTGGTCAGGACATAAGGCAGATCGTAGGTCCGGAACTCGTTGATCAGCTGGATGATGATGGTGATCGCCGCGACCGGCCGAAGCATCGGCAGGGTGATGTAGAAGAATTGCTGCCAGCCGCGTGCGCCATCCACTTCAGCCGCCTCATAGGGATCTCGCGGCAAAGCGGCGAGCCCCGCGGCGAGGATCAGCACGACGAAGGACATTTGCTGCCAGATGTCGATCGCCGCCATCGTCCAGAGCGCCATGCCTGGCGTGCCTAGCCAGTCGAGGCGCGGCAGGCCAAACGTTTCCATCAGATGATTGGCGATGCCGAGATTGGGCTGGAGCAGCATGCGCCAGATCAGGGCGACGCTGATCGGCGACATCGCCATGGGAATGGTCAGAACCGCGAAATAGACCGGCTTCATCCGGACCGTCCGGTTGAGCATCAGGGCGATGCCGAGCCCGATCACGAATTCGCCGACCACCGTCACCGCCGAATAGCGCACGGTGAGCCAGAGCGCGTTCCAGAACAGCTCATCGCCGATCATCGAGGCGAAATTCTTGAACCCGACAAGCGGCAGAAGCTGCGGCTTGATCAAGGTCATCGAGGAGATTGAGAGGATGCAGGCATAGGCCAGCGGAAAGCCCATCACGATCGCCAGCAGCAGCAGGCCGGGCAAGGCAAAGGCCCAGCCGGTCCGCCATTCGCGGCCACGGGCAGCCAATCCTTTTTTGATCGCGTTGAACATCGTAACCGAGCCTTGGTCGGGGTGTGGCGTTCCTGGTCTGGTCAAGATCCGGGGTCTGGACAAGATCCGGCGCGGCTGACACCGCCGCGCCGGATCTCCTGGCCGAGCCGGACCGCTATTTGTCGAGGAGCCCCTGCAAGCCGTCGGAAGCCGCCTTCAGTGCTGCCTCCGAAGTCGCCTGGCCGCCAGCCGCCAGCGACAGCTGGGTACCGAGCAGATCCTCGTATTGCGCCGAATAGGTGAAGATCGGAAACGACTTGCCGGTCGCCACCACATCCTCGGCGGTCTTGTAGAAGGGATATTTCGCCAGCACCGCCGCATCGGCATAGACATCGCTGCGCACCGGCGCGTGGCCCTCGAGCGCGCGCTTCACCGAAACATCCTTGCTCTGCACCCACTGGATGAAGGTCCATGCGGCTTCCTGCTCTTCCGGCGACGTGTTCTTGGGAATGCCCCAGCCCCAGCCGCCGCTTTCGCCATGGCCACCCGGCATCACCGACAGGCCGACCTTGCCGGCGACCGTCGGACACTTCACGGCATCGTCCATCTGCGGCAGCATCCACCAATAGGTGACCATGCTGAAGGCGGAACCGCTGCACATCAGGCGCATGGTGTCATCGAGTGTCGCCGATATGGCACCCTGCTGGGCGCCATGCTGGATGTTGTCGACATAGAGATCGAGCGCCTTCTTGGCCTCTGCCGTGTCGAGGCTCGCCTTGCCGTCGGCATTAAGATAGCTGCCGCCGGCGGAGAACAGGTAGTTGGAGAATTCCATGCTGTTGGGATCGCCGCGCTGGCCCTGCATCGCGGCTCCGGCGACGCCTGCATTGGCCTTCATGAATTTGGAAATCGCCACATAGTCTTCGAGGGTCGTCGGCAAAGCGAGTTCCTTGCCGGTTGCCGTCTTGTAGGCGGCCTTGAGCTTCTCGTCGCCGATCAGGTCCGTGCGGTAGAGGAGGCCCATCGAGTAGTTGTACATGGGCACCAGGAACAGCTGATCCTTGGTCCGGCCGAGCAGGTCAAGCGTCGAGGGAATGAAGGGGCCTAGATCGTATTTGGATTTCTCGACGAAGGGTTTCAGATCGGCGAGCCAGCCGGCGGCCGGAAATTCGCCGGCCCACAGGAAGTCGACCTCGAGCACATTGTAGTAGCTCTGCGGCGCGGTCAGCTGGGACACCAGCTTGTCGTGCATGTCGGGATAGCCGATCTTCTCGAACTCGACCTTGATGCCGGTCTGCTTCTCGAATTCGGGCAACAGCGCTTCGATGATCTTGGTT
>NZ_RZQY01000578.1:0-4016 GCF_003998575.1 Mesorhizobium sp. M7A.F.Ca.CA.001.10.2.1
AGTTTGTTCTCCTGGACCACCACCGCCCCCGGCCGCGCCGAGGCCGGCTCGGCGCTGACATCGGCCCCGCCGATCAGCACGCGGCCCGACTGTGGGGTCTCGAAGCCGGCGACCAGATTGAGCAGCGTCGACTTGCCCGAACCGCTCGGACCCATGATGGCGGTGATCTTCGCCGTGGCGAACTCGACGTCGAAGACAAGTGGCACCTCACCATAACTGAACGACACCTTGTCCAGCCGCACCGGCGCGCCCTTCTCGAGCCTGCTGGCCGCCCTCTCACGCATCGCGGACCTTCTCCCTTCCCAGCCAGTGCGCCGCCACGATCAACGCGAGACAGACGAGGCCGAGCAGCAGTGCCAGGCCGGCGGCATCCTCGGTGCGGTAGCTGCCCATCCGTGCCAGAAGAAGGTAGGGCAATGTCTGCACGGAATCACTGCCGAACAGGGCAATGACACCGAGATCGCCCAGCGACAGCGCCATGGCGAAAGCGAAGGCCGTGGCGAGCGGGCGCCGCAGCGACGGCCAGTCGACCAGCATCAGCCGGTTCCAGCCCGCAATGCCGAGCTGTGCGCAGAGCCGTTCGTGACGCTCGCTCGCCGCATCATAGGCGGGACGCACGGCGCGCAGGGCGAATGGCATCGCCATCACCGCGTTGACGGTGACGACCATGACCGGGGCGATGGCAAAGACATCGCCGGCATGGCGCAGCAACAGGAACCAGCCGGCGCCGACGACGATCGGCGGCACGACAAGGACAAAGCCGGCGCCTGTATCGGCAGCGTGTTCGAGCAGTGTCTTTGCGCCGGCACGGCGGTTCAGCGCCAGTGCCCGCCGCGCCATGGTCAGCGCCAGCGACAGCATCACCGAGAGCAGTGCCGACAGGAAGGCCAGCACCACGCTGGTCAGCGTTGCCTGCCGGACAGTGGCCTCACCGGCCAACCGGCCGAGATCCGCACCCAACCCGGCCATCACGGTTGCCGCCATCGGCCCAACGACGAACAGCAGCGCCAGGATGATGAGTAGCGCGTTCAACCAGGTCTCGCTCCGATGGACTGAGAGATACCGACGTTGCGCGACCGGCAAATTGGTGTCGCCGACCACATTGGCGCCCAGGCGCGTCAGGGCCAGCACAACGATAAAGGTCAGGGCAATCTGCAACAGCGTCAGTGTAACGGCCCGCGCGGGATCGAAATCAAAGCGCAGCGCCTGGTAGATGCCGACCTCCAGCGTCGTCGCGGCCGGCCCGCCGCCGAGCGTCAGCACGATCGTGAAGGATGTGATGCAGAGCATGAACACAAGCCCGGCGACGCCGGGCAATGCGGCGCGCAGCGTTGGCCATTCGATCAGCCGGAACGCCGGCCGCGCCGCCATGCCGAGTTGGCTCGCCAACCGCCATTGGTCGGCCGGTATGGTCTGCAGCGCCTCGAGGAACAGCCGCGTCGCCAGCGGCAGGTTGAAGAAGACATGGGCGACGAGGATGCCGGACAGGCCATAGATACCCGGCCAGCTTCCGCCGCCGATCAGGGCAAGCACGCCGGCGAAATAGCCGGCACGGCCATAAAGCGCCAGAATGCCGAGCGCTGCGACAATAGCCGGCAGCGCCAACGGCACGGCGAAGATCTGCAGGATGAAGGCGCGGCCGAAGAAACGTGGATGTCGCGACAGAGCCCGCGCCACGAACAGCGCCGGGATGGCCGAAAGCAGCGTCGAGAGCGCCGCTTGCCAGAGCGTGAAGCGAATGACGCGAAGCAGATAGGGATCGAAGGCTGCCCAGGCGCCCGAGAAATCGTGGGCGCCCTCGAAAAGCAGGCCGGCAAACGCGCCGCCGATCAGCAGCGCGATCGCGGCAAGCGCGACAATGCCGGCGCTGACGCGGGGATCGGCTGGATGGCGCGTACGCATCTCGCGCTATCCAACCCTGCGACGGGTATTGATCGAGGGGAATATCTGGCGAAGGCCCAGCCCACCCCCCTCTGTCCTACCGGACATCTCCCCCTCAAGGGGGGAGATTGCGCACTCAGCCGCCTTCGCTATTCTCAAGAGTGGCAGGACTAAGAGAGGCGATAAAGCTGCCGATATCCCCCCCTGAGGGGGAGATGGCCGGCAGGCCAGAGGGGGGCGGCTTGGCGCAAACATGCGACGCGGCTCGCGCCCTACTTGCTCATCACCGCAAGCCATTCATCGACCCAGGCCTTGCGATTGGCAGCGACCTCTTGCGGGCTGAACAGCAAGGTCTTGGTCGGCTTGACCAGTTTATCAAAGGCCGGATTGAGCGGCTTGTCGGTCTTGCCGGCCGGGAACATCCAGTTGGTCTCGGGAATGGCATCCTGGAATTTAGGCCCGGTCATGAAGGCCATAAACTTGGCCGCCAGCGGATTCTTGGCTCCCGTCGTGGTGATACCCGCCACCTCGATCTGCAGATACTCGCCCTCCTCGAAGGAGGCCGCCTGGTAGCGCCCGGTGTTCTCGGCGATCATGTGATAGGCCGGCGACGTCGTGTAGGACAGCACCATCGGCGCCTCGCCCTTGGTGAACAGCCCATAGGCCTCGCTCCAGCCCGGCGTCACGGTCAGCACCTTCGGCTTGAGCTTGGCCCAGGCCTCCGGCGCCTTGTCGCCATAAACCGACTTGACCCACAGAAGCAGGCCGAGGCCCGGCGTCGAGGTGCGTGGATCCTGGATGACGATCTTGTCGTCGGCACTGCCTTCGACCAGCTCTTTCAGGCTTTTCGGCGGGTTCTTCAGCTTCTCGGTGTCGTAGACGACAGCGAAATAGCCGTAGTCAAAGGGGACAAAAGTATCGTCGCTCCAGCCACCCGGCACGTTGACATCAGTTACGCCGCCATGCGGCGCGAACAAGCCTGAGGCCTTGGCATCGGCGGTGAGATTGGTGTCGAGGCCAAGCACGATATCGGCCTTGGTCGATGCGCCTTCCAATCTGACGCGGTTGAGCAACGCGACGCCGTCGGCGACCGAGACGAACTCGACATCGCAGCCGCATTCGGCCTCGAACGCCTTCTTCACCACGGGACCCGGACCCCAGTCGGCGGTAAAACTCTCATAGGTGTAGACGGTGAGCTTGTCCTTGGCCAAGGCCGGTCCGGACAAGGCCACGACCGTTGCTGAAACAAGAGCGTATAAAAGCGTGCGCATCGGCGCCTCCTTCGTTCGAATTGAAAGGAATTGAGGCGTCGGACTGTCCGAAACGTCTAATCCCTCCGCCGGTACAAACCGGATCAGGTTCAGCGGGTTGGCGAGACTGCCTCTCAGCCGGTCCGCGAAGATCGCGTCCGGCACCCCGTTAGAGCGTTTCGACACATAGGCCGGGCCGATCCGCCACGCAAGTGGGAGTTTGCCGCCTTCCGTTTCCCGTGCCGGGCTGGTAAGGGCCACACGATATGAGCACATTCACCATCCTGCTTGGCGGCGATCTCATCCGCACGCCACGGCTCGACCGTCAGGTCGAAGGCTCCCGCGTCATCGCCGCCGACGCCGGCATCGGCCATGCACGGCTGCTCGGCCTTGTCCCGGAGCTGTGGGTGGGTGATTTTGATTCCGTGCCAGCCAAGCTGCCTGACGATCTCGCTTCCGTGCCTCGCCGGACCTTCCCGGCGGAAAAGGACCAGACCGATGGCGAACTGGCCATCGCCGCCGCACTCGAGCGCGGCGCGACCCGCCTGGTGCTAGCAGGTGCTTTCGGCGGCAAGCGAGCCGACCACGCTTTCCTGCATCTGGCGCTTGCCTTGCGCCTGGCCGAAGCAGGGACCGATGTGCTCCTGACCAGCGGCGCCCAGGAAGGCATTCCCCTGCTGCGCGGAACGGCCGGCTTCGACTATGCCGATGGCACGCTGTTTTCGGTGCTCGGCTTTTCCGAGCTTGCCGGGTTGACCGTCACCGGCGCCAAATGGCCGCTGAACCACGTCAAGGTGGCCTTCGGTTCGTCGCTGACCATTTCCAACGAGATCAAGGGCCGCCTCGAAATCGCGCTCGGCCATGGCCGCGCGACGCTGCTCGCTC
>NZ_RZQY01000579.1:0-4006 GCF_003998575.1 Mesorhizobium sp. M7A.F.Ca.CA.001.10.2.1
CTTGCAAAGCGATCGTCAGTGCTGCCGGCGACACGCCTTTCCTGCCGTTGAACCTTGTCGAGCGCCTGGCAGCGGCCGCCGATCGAAGTCCCAGTTCGATTGCCGTAGCCTGCTCGGCCGGCAAGCGGCACCCGACCTTCGCGCTCTGGCCGCTCGGCTGCCGCGATGCCTTGCGGCACTTTCTGGTCGACGAGGATATCAGGCGGGTTTCGGCTTTCATCGACCGGCACGGTTTTGTCGAGGTGGAATTCCCGGTTCTGCAATCGGCGGGGATCGACCCTTTCTTCAACATCAACGAACCGGACGATCTTGTGTCTGCCGAGCGTCTGTTGCAGAGCATCAAGCCATGAACAGACGCGTCTTCGGCATCACCGGCTGGAAGAATTCCGGCAAGACGACTTTGACCGAAAGGCTGGTCACCGAACTTGTCCGGCGCGGCTGGAAGGTGTCGACGGTGAAACACGCCCATCATGATTTCGACATCGACAAACCGGGTGCCGACAGTTTTCGCCACCGGCAGGCCGGCGCCACCGAAGTCGCGATCGTCTCCGGCGTTCGCTGGGCACTGATGCACGAGTTGCGCGGCGAGGATGAGCCGACATTGGAGACTGTCCTGTCGCGGCTTGCCCCTTGCGACCTGGTGCTGGTCGAGGGCTACAAGCGCGAAGCCCACGACAAGATCGAAACCCGCCGGCTGGATGCGAAGGACCGCACGCCGCTTTCGGCGGAGGATCCCAACATCGTCGCTGTCGCAGCCGATTTTGCGATTGAAGGCGAGCAGCTGCCGGTATTCGATCTCGACGATGCAAAATCGATAGCCGACTTCATCGAGCGCACCACCGGGCTCGTTGCTTGAGCGCTGACGCAACGGCAGAATAGCCTTGCCCATTTTTACGGTTTTGCAGTTGCTTTTTTCTTGGAAAGAGTGGGAGTATCGCGCCAGCGGGCGGTCAAAAGCACCGCCCCACAGAGCCGTTCGGAACGACGGCCGGGACCATAAAGAGAGGACCATCATGCGTATTTCACTGCGTATCGCGCTTGCCGCATCGGCCGCGCTGCTGACGCTCGGCGTCGCCCAGGCCCAGGAAAAGACCCTAAGGATCGGCACCGAAGGCGCCTACCCGCCCTTCAACAACCTTACCGCCGATGGCCAACTCGTAGGCTTCGACATCGACATCGCCAAGGCGCTTTGTGATGAGATGAAGGTAAAGTGCACCTTCGTCGCGCAGGATTGGGACGGCATCATTCCCGCCCTTCAGGCCGGCAAGTTCGACGCCATCGTCGCCTCGATGTCGATCACGCCGGAGCGGATGGAAAAGGTCGATTTTTCGCACAAATACTACAACACGCCGTCGGCGCTCGCCGTGCCGAAGGACAGTACGCTGAAAGGCGTGACCAAGGAAGATCTCGCCGGCAAGACCATCGGCGTCGCCACCACCACGACGCATTTCAACTATGCCTCGAAGACCTACACTGACAGCACCGTGAAGGGCTATCCGAGCAGCCCCGAGGAGCAGGCAGATCTTGCCAATGGCCGTCTCGACGCCATCGAGGACGATATCGTCGTGCTGCAGCAGTTTCTGGATTCGCCTGATGGCGCCTGCTGCAAGATCCTCGGCCAGCCGTCGCCGCAGCCGGTCGAGATCTTCGGGCCTGGCGCCGGCATTGCCGTGCGCAAGGGCGAAACCGACCTGGTCAACAAGCTCAACTCGGCCATCGACGCCATTCGCGCCAATGGAAAATACAAGGAAATCAACGACAAGTACTTCAAGTTCGACGTCTATGGCGCCGAGTCCTGATAAAGGTCAAGACGGCGGGGAATTTCCCCGCCGTCTTTCTATTCGTCTCAGGAATGCCGTGGAGATAAGACCGGCCAATGCCAGCCCAGAGCATATGGACACTTCTCAGTTGGGGACCCGAAGGCTGGCTTGACGATATTGCCTATGGCGCACTGATCACCATTGCGCTTGCGCTTGCCACGCTGCCCATCGGATTGACGATCGGCTTTTTCATTGCCCTCGCCAAGCAGTCCGAAGAACCCTCGCTGCGCCTTGCCGCCAACATCTACACCACGGTCTTTCGCGGCCTGCCGGAGTTGGTGACGCTTTTCCTGTTCTTCTTCGGCATGCCGATCCTGCTGCAGCATCTCGTCAGGTATTTCCGGCCGGACACCACCATCGACGTCAACAGCTTCGTCGCCGGCATGATCGTGCTTGCGCTGATCTTCTCGTCCTATGCCAGCGAGGTTTTTCTTTCCGCCTTCCGCGCCATTCCCAAAGGCCAGTATGAAGGCGGCTATGCCATTGGTCTTTCGAACTGGCTGACCATGCGCAAGGTGATCGTGCCGCAGCTGCTGCGCATCGCGTTCCCCGGCCTGGAGAACTGCTGGCTCAGCCTGCTCAAGGACACATCGCTGGTGTCGGTCGTCGGCCTGGCCGAGACGCTGCGTAACGCTAGCATTGCCGCCCGCGTCACCAAGCATGCTTTCCTGTTCTTCGGTGTCGCCTCGCTGGTCTTTCTTGGCCTGGCCGTCCTGTCGTCCTTCGCCACCAGCGCTATTCTGCGCTCGCTTGGCCGGCAGGAGGCGCAGCGTTGAGCGCCACGGCCGCAATGGTCGAACGTCCGCCGCCACGGGCTCGCGGCTGGCCGCGCAGGCGTATCGCCGGTTACGCGCTGGTCTGCCTGTGGATTTTGTTCGGCATTGGCATCGTCAGCTATCTGGTTCTTGCCTGGAACCCTGAGTTCTTCGCCAAATATGCGCCCGCCTATTTGAGCGGGCTTGGGGTTACGCTCGCGCTGGTTTCCATATCGATGGTGCTCGGCGCGATTCTGTCGGTGCCCGTCGCTTATGGGCGCATGTCCAAGAACCGGATCCTGTCCGGCCTCGCCTATTGCTACGTCTATTTTTTCCGCGGCACGCCGCTGCTGGTCCAGACCTATCTCGTCTATTACGGATTGGGCTCGTTCAGGGTCGAGCTCCAGTCGATCGGCCTCTGGGACTTTTTCAAGGACGCGTTCAATTGCGGCGTCTTTGCGTTTGCGCTCAACACCGCCGCCTACCAGGCCGAAATCCTGCGCGGCGCCATCGAGAGCGTGCCAAGAGGGCAATGGGAAGGGGCGGCATCGCTTGGCCTGCACAAACTGCAAACCTTGCGCAAGATCATCCTGCCGCAAGCCTTGATCGTCGCCTTGCGGCCCTATGGCAACGAACTGATCCTGATGGTCAAGGCTTCCGCCATCGTCGCCATCATCACGGTCTATGATCTGATGGGCAATGCCAAGCTCGCCTTCGCCAACTCGTTCGACATCCAGGCCTATATCTGGGTCGCGCTCGTCTATCTGGTGATGGTCGAGATATTGCGTCATGGCGTCGAATGGATCGAGCGCCGGATCACCGTTCACCTGAAACGCTGACTATTTTCAAATTCAGCTGCACCAGTCGATCCTGCCCTGCGCATCTTGACGAATTGCGCGCAGAGCCTAGACGTCTCGCAGCAAATTCCGTTTCTGAAGGGCAAGCTCATGGCATCTGTTGCATTTCTCGGTCTTGGCGTGATGGGCTATCCGATGGCCGGGCACTTGAAGAACAAGGGCGGCCATGACGTCACCGTCTACAACCGCACCAAGGCCAAGGCCGAGCAATGGGTTGGCCAGCATGGCGGTAGCCTTGCGGCGACGCCAGCACAGGCCGCCGAAGGCAAGGATTTTGTCTTCTCCTGTGTCGGCAATGACGACGATTTGCGTTCGGTGACGACCGGTCCGGAAGGCGCCTTCAAATCGATGAAGAAGGGTTCGGTCTTCATCGACAACACCACGGCCTCGGCCGAGGTCGCTCGCGAGTTGGCGGCGGCGGCGCAAGTCGGTGGTTTTTCGTTTCTCGACGCGCCTGTCTCGGGCGGCCAGGCCGGCGCCGAGAACGGCGTGCTGACCGTCATGGTCGGCGGCGAGCAGGACGCTTTCGACAGAGCGAAGCCTGTCATCGACGCTTTTGCCCGCATGGTCGGCT
>NZ_RZQY01000057.1:0-16590 GCF_003998575.1 Mesorhizobium sp. M7A.F.Ca.CA.001.10.2.1
GCGCGCCCTATTCATTCACCCAATCGACGCTTCATCCTGCGCCAGAGTTGAGCGCCGCCCCAGCGGTTCCGCACGGTCCAACATTCTTGGCACAAGTTGGCGCGAAGCCTCCTCTTCCGGTCTGGCGGTCTGACGGCGCTCCCCAAGCTGGCTAGTCTAAATGATAGGGATTCGGTGCCGACACCACTCGTCCCAAATACGTCGCGGCGAGGTTTGTCTGCAACCCGGCAATCACACGCCGCCCCGCCGTGGTAATGAAGACGTCTCTGTCGAGTCCGACGGAATATGATGCGCATGGAACCGCTGGTAGAAAAGGTGACCAGCGACAGGTGGTTCGAAGCCCGCGTCTTGCCGCAGCTGCACGTTCTACTCTGGGGTAACAAGAGGGTAGTGTATACCTTCTCCTAGCTTCGCCGCCAACTACTCGGTTTTCCGAATTGCTCTCTATATTCTTGAAGACGATGCGTTCGTTAAAGACATGTGCTGCGCACCTGGTGTAAAAGCTGCTCTCATCATGCAGAGGTCAAGCCAGTCGGGCTCATCCGAGGCTATGGCCGTGAGCACTGTTCAGTTCGGCAGAGAGGGCGCTTTTGTACACACTTTGCGATCGTGGCGGCCCCGTGGGCAGATCTGCAAGCTGCCGCGACACTAACCTCTCGAAGCCCGCCCGCCCGCCTTTCGTGCAGCTTCCTCTGAACAAAACCACCGCTCGCCCTTCAATAGGTTGATGCGTGTCTCCCAGTAAGATTCCTGTCCAAGAACGTGATAATCTTCTTGCCAGTGTTGTAGCTGATGTTGCCCTTGATGCCGCAGCCTACCGCGGCGGGACCAAACTCAATGGCAAGCAGGCCGGCTAGGATCGTGCAGCCAGTCGCGAGCCTCGCCCACAACGGGGTCTCACGCGCATGAGGGCGCCGACCATGGGTTCGGCGGTTCATACGCGTATAACACGTATCTTTCTGAAAAAATCAATGCTCTCGGCTAAGCTACTGAATTATTTGGCTTCCATATAGCGCGTCGGCGGAACCAACTTGTAGACGGGCTATGAAAGGTTAAGCGCGGATGTCTATCGGCCGCCGGCGTTCCCGCTCTGTAAGCCTGCCTGAACTACCCGCGCCGCGGTCAAGCCCCAGGCTCCTGCTCATCCAGCGACCGCCCGATCAATGGCAGGCTGGAAAGACAAGAGCCGATGTCTTCCGATGGTCTCGCCATCAGCTTTGGGCTAACTTCCCCATTCTCCCGCTTCGAGCTCGACACACGGCGGTTTGGATGGCGCACGACAATCTGTGTCGGCTTTGTCGTGTCCGTGACAGACGCCTGAAAGGCCCGTTCGCGCGTTTTGCCGCCGTCTAAGCGGCTGGAATTTAATGACAAAGTTTCTTCTGGGATCGGCCGATCACGCTGGTACGCTTTTTGCGATGCTTGGTGTGAGGCGGCACGAGCTGCCTATCGGCACTTGTGTCGCGGGCAGTCGCGATAATTAGAACGAAGGAAGGAAAGCTATTATGTCAGGTCTGCGTCAGATCGCCTTTTACGGAAAAGGCGGCATCGGCAAGTCCACCACGTCCCAAAATACGCTCGCTGCCCTTGTCGACCTCGGGCAGAGAATCCTCATCGTAGGATGCGACCCCAAAGCCGATTCCACACGCTTGATCCTGAATTCGAAAGCTCAGGATACCGTCCTGGATCTCGCCGCACAGGAAGGCTCGGTGGAAGACCTCGAACTCCAGGACGTGCTCAAGGTGGGCTACAGAGGCATCAAGTGCGTGGAGTCCGGCGGCCCCGAGCCGGGTGTCGGTTGCGCCGGCCGCGGCGTCATCACCTCGATCAATTTCCTCGAGGAGAATGGCGCTTATGACGATGTCGATTATGTCTCCTATGACGTCCTCGGCGACGTGGTATGCGGCGGCTTCGCCATGCCGATCCGCGAAGGCAAGGCCCAGGAGATCTATATCGTCATGTCCGGCGAGATGATGGCGCTCTATGCCGCCAACAACATCGCCAAGGGCATCCTCAAATATGCCCATTCGGGCGGTGTGCGGCTGGGCGGGCTGATCTGCAATGAACGTCAAACCGACCGCGAACTCGATCTGGCCGAAGCACTGGCTGGCCGATTGAATTCCAAGCTCATCCACTTCGTGCCCCGCGACAACATCGTCCAACATGCCGAACTCAGGAAGATGTCGGTGATCCAGTACGCGCCGGACTCAAAGCAGGCAGGGGAATACCGCGCTCTGGCCGAGAAGATCCACGCCAATTCGGGCCAGGGTACGATCCCGACGCCGATCACCATGGAGGAGCTGGAGGAGATGCTGCTCGACTTCGGCATCATGAAGACCGACGAGCAGATGCTTGCCGAGCTTCACTCCAAGGAAGCGGCGAAGGCGGCGGCCCAGTAGTGACATTAGCGCTGCCATGAATCGGCGCGCCTTGCAGAGAACGGCGCCTATTCTTTGAGGCGTCACCCAACCTTGAAAGGGGGACTCATGAGCCGGGAATACGAGAATGACGGTGCTCTTCATGCGAAGCTTATCGAAGAGGTGCTGTCGCATTATCCCGACAAGGCGGCGAAGCGCCGCAAGAAGCACCTCAACGTCGCAAAGAGCGGCAACGAGGCTGGCGGGGAAAGCGAGGTCCTTTCCGAATGCGACGTCAAATCGAACATCAAGTCCATTCCGGGGGTGATGACGATTCGCGGCTGTGCATATGCTGGTTCGAAAGGCGTGGTGTGGGGGCCAGTCAAGGATATGGTCCATATCTCGCACGGCCCGGTCGGCTGCGGCCAATATTCTTGGTCGCAGCGCCGCAACTACTACGTCGGTACAACGGGCGTCGACACGTTCGGGACAATGCAGTTCACCTCCGATTTCCAGGAGAAGGACATCGTCTTCGGCGGCGACAAGAAGCTGGAACAGATCATTGACGAGATTGAAGTCTTGTTTCCGCTCAACAACGGCATCACCGTGCAGTCCGAATGCCCTATCGGCCTGATTGGCGATGACACCGAGGCCGTTTCTCGCAAAAAGACCAAGGAGTATGACAAGACGATCGTGCCGGTACGCTGCGAGGGCTTCCGCGGCGTCTCGCAGTCGCTTGGCCACCACATCGCCAATGATGCAATCCGGGATTGGGTCTTCGACAAAAAGGATGTCAAGTTCGAGGCCGGCCCCTACGACGTCAACGTCATCGGCGACTACAATATCGGCGGCGATGCCTGGGCCTCGCGCATACTGCTTGAGGAGATAGGGCTGCGCGTGGTTGGCAACTGGTCGGGTGACGCCACACTCGCAGAGATCGAGCGCGCCCCGAAGGCTAAGCTCAATCTTATCCACTGCTACCGGTCGATGAATTACATCTGTCGGCATATGGAGGAAAAGTATGGCGTCGCCTGGATGGAGTACAATTTCTTCGGTCCCTCCCAGATCGAAGCCTCTCTGCGCAACATAGCCAAGCATTTTGGGCCGGAAATCGAGGAGAAGACCGAAAAGGTCATTGCCAAGTACAGGCCGCTTGTTGATGCGGTCATCGCCAAGTACCTGTCGCGCCTGGAAGGAAATACCGTGATGCTCTATGTCGGCGGCCTGCGCCCCCGCCACGTCGTCACGGCCTACGAGGACCTCGGCATGGTCATCGTGGGCACCGGCTATGAATTCGCCCACAGCGACGACTATCAGCGCACCGGCCACTACGTGAAGAACGGCACGCTGATCTACGATGACGTGACCGGCTATGAGTTGGAGAAATTCATCGAAGGGATTCGCCCAAATCTGGTCGGCTCGGGAATCAAAGAAAAATACCCGGTGCAGAAGATGGGCATACCGTTCCGCCAGATGCATTCCTGGGATTATTCAGGCCCGTATCACGGCTACGACGGCTTTGCCATTTTCGCACGTGATGTGGATCTCGCCATTAACAACCCGGTCTGGGACCTATTCCACGCGCCTTGGAAAAGAAGCCGGGGCGATGAGCGGGCGATGGCTGCCGAATAAACATTTGCTTCAGCCCCAGTCTCCCACTGAGACGGTGAACTCCCGCGGCCTCTGATCCGCCGGAGCCTGGAACGTCTTGACGTCCTGAGCTGCCGTCCCGCGCAGCCAGATGCAAAAGAGGTAATCATCATGCCGCAGTCGGCTGAAAAAATTCTCGATCACGCTCCCCTGTTCCGCGAGCCGGAATACAGAAAGATGCTCGCTGAGAAGAAGCTAAACTTCGAATGTCCGCACCCCGATGAAATCGTTTCCGATCAGCGCGATTTCACCCAGACGTGGGAATACCGCGAAAAGAACCTCGCCCGCAAAGCGCTTGTCGTGAACCCGGCCAAGGCCTGCCAGCCGCTGGGTGCGGTATTCGCTGCCGCCGGCTTCGAGCGAACCATGTCCTTCGTCCACGGCAGCCAAGGTTGCGTCGCCTATTACCGCTCGCACCTGTCGCGCCATTTCAAGGAGCCTGCCGCGGCGGTCTCCTCCTCAATGACCGAGGATGCGGCGGTGTTTGGCGGCCTGAAGAACATGGTCGACGGGCTCGCCAACACCTACCAGCTCTACGACCCCAAGATGATTGCCGTGTCGACGACCTGTATGGCAGAGGTCATTGGCGACGACCTGCACAGCTTCATCCAGAACGCCAAGGACGAAGATTCAGTCCCGCGCGACTTCGACGTGCCCTTTGCCCACACCCCGGCCTTCGTTGGCAGTCATGTCGACGGCTATGACAACATGGTCAAAGGCATTTTGGAGCACTTCTGGAAAGGTCAGGAGCGTACGCAAATCGAAGGAACCATCAACATCATTCCGGGCTTCGACGGCTTCTGCGTCGGCAACAACCGGGAGCTCAAGCGCCTGCTCGATGTAATGGGCGTGTCCTATACATTGATCCAGGATGCCTCTGACCAGTTCGATACGCCTTCGGACGGTGAATACCGCATGTATGACGGGGGCACGAAGATCAACGAGGTGAAGAAGGCCCTCAACGCCGAGGCAACGCTTTCGCTGCAGCATCACAACACCCGAAAGACACTGGGCTATTGCGAGGAGGTCGGGCAGGCGACGGCCTCGTTCCACTATCCGCTCGGCGTTCAGGCGACGGACGAATTCCTGATGGAGGTCGCGGCGATTTCCGGCAAGGAGATTCCCGAGGCAATTCGCCTCGAGCGCGGCCGACTGGTAGACGCCATGGCGGACAGCCAATCCTGGCTGCATGGTAAGAAATACGCCATCTACGGTGATCCCGACTTCGTTCACGCAATGGCCCGCTTTGTCATGGAGACCGGCGGCGAGCCAACCCATTGCCTCGCCACCAATGGCACCTCGGCATGGGAAGCCGATTTGAAGAAGCTGCTAGCATCCTCGCCTTTCGGCAAGGCTGCCCAGGTTTGGGCGGGCAAGGACCTGTGGGCGCTGCGCTCGCTGCTCTTTACCGAGCCGGTGGACCTTTTGATCGGCAATTCCTACGGCAAGTACCTGGAGCGCGACACCGGAACGCCGCTGATCCGGCTGATGTTTCCGATCTTCGATCGGCACCATCATCACCGCTTTGCGCTCTTTGGCTACCAGGGCGCGTTGCGCGTGCTGACGACGATCCTCGACAAGATCTTCGACAAACTCGATCGCGAGACGAGCGAGACGGGTGTGACGGATTATTCCTATGACCTCACGCGCTAAGAGCCGTGGCCGGCTTTTCGCCGAGGCCATTCCTTGCCCAATGGACTGGGGAGGCTGAGCGATGTCCTCCCTCAGCGCCAAAATCAAGGACGCCTTCGATGAGCCCGCCTGCGATAAGAACCGTGGCAAAGATGCCAAGGCGCGCAAGGAGGGCTGCTCGAAGTCGCTGACACCAGGGGCGGCAGCCGGCGGCTGCGCCTTTGACGGAGCCAAGATCGTCCTGCAGCCGATCACCGACGTTGCGCATCTGGTCCATGCGCCGCTCGCCTGCGAGGGCAATTCTTGGGACAACCGTGGTGCGGTTTCGTCAGGGCCGACCTTGTGGCGGACAAGCTTCACGACCGACCTCACCGAACTCGACCTGGTGATGGGGCAGGGCGAGCGGAAACTCTTCAAGGCGATCCGCGAGATCAAGCACACATACGCGCCGCCGGCGATCTTCGTTTACTCAACTTGCGTAACGGCGCTGATCGGTGACGACATCGAGGCCGTGTGCAAACGCGCCACGGAAAAGTTCGGTTTGGCCGTGGTGCCGATCAATGCGCCTGGCCTGGCAGGCTCCAAGAACCTCGGCAACAAGCTCGCCGCCGAGGCGTTGCTCGATCATGTCATCGGCACGGTCGAACCCGACGACCCCGGGCCCTACGACATCAACATCCTTGGCGAATTCAACCTCTCGGGCGAATTCTGGCTTGTAAAGCCGCTCCTCGATCGGCTCGGCATCCGGGTGCGCGCCTGCATTCCCGGCGATGCGCGTTACCGCGACATTGCTTCCGCGCACCGCGCCCGGGCGGCAATGATCGTGTGCTCGACCGCGCTGATCAGTCTTGCCCGCAAGATGGAGGAGCGCTGGGACATCCCGTTCTTCGAGGGCTCCTTCTATGGCATCTCCGACACATCGCAAGCTCTTCGCAACCTTGTCAGGCTGCTGGTGAGGAAGGGCGCCGATCCGGAGATCCTCGAGCGCACGGAGACGCTGATCGCGCAGCAGGAGGCGATCGCGTGGAAGAAACTCGAATCCTACCGGCAAAGGCTCCAAGGCAAGCGCGTGCTGCTCAACACAGGCGGTGTGAAGTCCTGGTCGGTTGTCCGTGCGCTGATGGAGATCGGAATCGAGATCGTCGGCACCTCGGTCAAGAAATCTACGGTGCAGGACAAGGAGCGCATCAAACAAGTTCTCAAGCACGACAAGCATATGTTCGAATACATGGCTGCGCGCGAGCTGTACGCCATGCTCTCTGAACACAGGGCCGATATCATGCTGTCGGGCGGTCGCACGCAATTCATTGCGCTCAAGGCCAAGACGCCCTGGCTCGATATCAACCAGGAGCGCCAGCACCCTTATGCCGGCTATGCCGGCATGGTGGAACTCGTACGCCAGATCGACCTCGCCATTCACAATCCGGTCTGGTCTCAGGTGCGCCAGCCGGCCCCGTGGGATTGCCAGCCTGATCTAAAAGACGAACTGCCATGCACGAAGAAGGAGTCCGGGCACCTGTTCGATGAATTCGCCGGCGCGACGGCACACGAGTTCAGCGAGTGTTGAGGCGACCGATGGCCCGCATCCTTCCCCAGACCAAATCCGCGGCGGTGAACCCGCTGAAGTCGTCGCAGCCGCTGGGTGCCGCCTTTGCCTTTCTTGGGGTCGACGGCGCGATGCCGCTGTTCCACGGCAGCCAGGGATGCACAAGCTTCGCGCTCGTGCTCTTCGTACGGCACTTCAAAGAAACGATTCCATTGCAGACAACAGCGATGGATGAGGTGGCGACCATCCTCGGCGCTGCCGACCATCTTGAAGAAGCCATCCTCAACCTCAAGAACCGCACGAAGCCAAAGCTGATCGGGGTGTGCACGACCGCGCTGGTGGAGACGCGTGGCGAAGATTGCGCGAGTGATATTGCGAACATCAAGCTGAAGCACACGCAAGAGCTTGCGGGTACGGAGGTCGTGCTGGCCAACACGCCGGATTTTGACGGCGCGATCGAAGAGGGCTGGGCCAAGGCAGTCACCGCAATGATCAAAGGGATTACAGGCTCGGGCGAACGTGCGCGGCAGCCGAAGAAGATCGCGATCCTGCCCGGATGCAACCTCACTGTCGCCGACATCGAGCATATGCGTGACATGGTTGAAAGCTTTGGGCTCAAGCCGGTTATTCTGCCCGACATTTCAGGCTCGCTCGACGGTACGGTTCCTGACCGCTGGGTAGCGACCACATACGGCGGCACCAGCGTCGAAGACATTCGCGAGTTGGGCACGGCCATGCAATGCATCGCCATCGGTGAGCACATGCGCCGCCCGGCGAAAGCGCTGCACGGGTTGACCGGCGTGCCTTACGTGTTGTTCCAGTCACTGACTGGGCTGCAGGACACGGACCGCTTCGTGTCGCTGCTGTCTGCGATTTCGGGCGCGGCGGTACCGGCCCGCGTGCGCCGGCGCCGGGCGCAATTGCAGGACGCGATGCTCGACGGACATTTCCATTTCGGCGGCAAGAAAATTGCCATCGCTGCCGAACCAGACCAGCTGTTCCAACTTGCGACCTTCTTTGCTGGCCTCGGCTCCGAGATAGCCGCGGCCGTCACAACGACCGACAGGTCTAAAATTCTCGAGAAAGTCCCGGCGGTTTCGGTTCAGATCGGCGATCTCGGCGATCTGGAAAGTCTTGCCGTCGGTGCTGACCTGCTTGTCACGCATTCGCACGGGCGCCAAGCATCGGAGCGGCTCCGAATTCCGCTCATGCGCATCGGGTTCCCGGTCTTCGATCGACTAGGCAGCCAGCACAAGCTCGCAATTCTCTATCAGGGCACCCGCGACATGATCTTCGAGGTCGCCAGCATCTTCCAGGCCAACCAACACGCGCCCACTCCTGAGGCGCTTGATCCACTCCGTAATCGAGAAATATCACGATGAACGCTGTTCGCCGCCTCTCGCTGGTCAGTAGTGAGGTTTTCGCCCCGATGCCTGAACGACGTAAGGGCGCATTGCGCGTTGCGATCGCCACTCAGGACATGCAGGACCTCAACGCCCATTTCGGGTCGGCCAGGCGCTTTGCTGTCTACGACGTGACGCGCGAGGAATGGAATCTCGTAGAAGCCGTGGCCTTCGATGACGTGTCCGATGAAAGCGGGGAGCATCGGGCCGAGCGCGATGATCGCATCACGCCAAAGGTGGATGCGCTCAAGGGCTGTCAGATCCTGTTTTGTCTGGCAATTGGCGGCCCTTCGGCAGCCAAGCTTGTCGCGGCAAAAATCCACCCGATCAAAGTGGCGGAGCCCCAATCGATCCCACAGGTGCTCTTGCGCACGCAGATGATGCTCAGGACGTGTCCTCCGCCTTGGCTGCGCAAGGTGCTGGCGCGAGCGGGCATTGCCGAAAAGAAACCGTCCTTCGAGGACGAGGACTGAAAAGAGGAGGACGCCAATGCCTGACCCCGCAATCCCCCCAGCTGTCGCCGAAGACGAGGCGGCTCTTTGCACCCCGTTCGTCAAATGCCTCGTGCGGCTGATCCGTTCTCAGGATTCCTATGGCTCGTGGGAACGCAAAGCGGACGCTGAGCTGCTGGGCGACTTCATCATTACCAAGGAACAGCGCCGAGGGATCCCAATCATCGGAGATCCCGATCCCGACGTGCTGTGGAGGCTCGACAAGTACTACGCCGCCATCGGGCTTGCGATCGAGGAGCGCTGCGGCCTTATGGCATCGCCGATGATCCAGGTGAGCCATGAGGGTTTTGGTCGGGTGCTTTTCACGACCGGACGGCTGGTCGTTTTGTCCAAAACGCTGCGCGATGTCCACCGGTTTGGCTTCGAGACGCTCCTGAAGCTCGCCACGGCCGGTACGAAGCTGGTCGACGATGCGATTTCAGTCATCGAAACCTTTCCCCACGTGGCGCTGGCATGATGGGCGCGATTTTCGAGAAAGGCCATCATGACGGACCCGAGAAACTATGTTGGCCAGTCCCCTCGATCCAGGGACTCGAGGCCGACCAGGTTGTTGGGGTATCGCCGATGAAGAAGCCGCTGGTCCTGATCTGCTCGCAAGATGCCGAGTTCTATCTGCTCTACAGCCACATACTGGAGGTTGACGGTTTCAGCAGTGAGACGGCAGACGGCGCGAAGGCTGCGCTGGCCTTGGCCGAACAACGGGAGCTTCAGGCCGTAGTGCTGGATTGCGACCCAGCCAGCATAAACGGGTCCGCAATTTGCGCCCACCTCAAGCGGGAACCGCGCACCACCGACCTGCCTATCATCGCCCTGATCGCGCCTGGCGCCGAGCACCAGCACCTCGATCTCTTGAAGGCAGGCGTTGAGAGCTTTGTGCGGCCGGTGGCTCCGGCCAAGCTGCTCGACTGCCTGCGGGCGAGGCTCGGGCTGACCAAGCGTGGTCCGAACGGGGTTGAAAACGACAGTTGGATTTGTTGTGGAGGCCTGGAGATGAAGCTCGATGCCCATCGGGTTCGCGGTAATGGCCACGACATCCATCTCGGACGGATCGATTTCAACGTGCTGCGGCTTATGATTGAGGCCCCCGGCAAGGTCTTCAGCCGGGACGAGCTTATCGGGGCGGCCTGGCTGCCCAACATTCATGTCGGTGCACGCACCGTCGATGTCCATATCAGCCGAATCAGGAGGGCGCTGAAAACGGCCTTGCCCGGCAGCGTCATTCGCACCGTCAGGTCGGCCGGCTACTCGCTCGAGAAGCCGGACGACTGAAATCGGTGATCGAACGTGGTGCCGCTCTCTCTTCCTCCTGAGAGCGGTGTTGCCGCTTTGAGGCGCTCCTAACGAAGACCAGGAGAAGCAGGCAAATGGAATTTAAAAGCATATTCAGTGTGACGGGTGCTGATCATTCTGATGAGGACCTCACAACAGCTGCCGGACTGTGTGCCGAGGTCGGCGCGCACCTATCGGTACTCATTATACCGCCTCCATTGCTCTTGATGTCGTCTCCGCCCCCCGAATGGAATACAGGACGTGCACAGGCAATTGCAGTACCGAACTATCGATTTCAGCAAATCGAGAAATTTTCACAGGACGTGACCAGAATGGAAAGACGGTCCGCGGATATCCTCAAAAGGCTGAAAGCTATGTCGCTTTCCTGTGACGTTGACACCGACTATTGCGATCCGGCTAGCCTCGGTGAAGTGGCACGACAGCGGGCGCTCTGCGCTGACCTGACGATCGTTGGAGGAGACCTCCTCAACGATGAGACTCTCGGACCTCCTGTTGTCAACGGCTGCTTGTTCGATAGCGGAAAGCCGGTGCTCATCGTGCCGAAGGGCGTTAAGGCGACGCTGTCGCCTCGACGCGTGCTGGTCGGCTGGGATTCGCGTGTAGAGGCCTCGCGTGCGGTTCGGGAAGCTCTTAGTATCCTATCCGCTGCCAAGGAAGTCTGTGTCGCTATGGTCGATCCAAAGGCGCAAAACAACGGGAAAGGCGCGCAGTCTGGAGCTGACATCGCTGCCTATCTTACTCGGCACGGTGCTCGGGTCTCCGTTGACCTGCTTAAGAGCGCCGGCAAATCGGCGGGCACAGTGCTGACCCAGCACGCGAACGACATCTGTGCTGACATGATGGTTATGGGTGCTTATGGCAGCCGTGGGCTGCGTGAGCGGATTTTCGGCGGTCCGCCGAGCTGGAGCTTTGGGAAGACCACATTGCCGCTGTTTTTGGCTCGCTGATCAGCTCCGTAGGAACACCGATCAGGTCGTAGGACCGCCAACCAGTCCGAAGTCGTCGTCGGTTACCGGTCGGATTGCGGAGACATGGCTGGATCCGCGAACATCTTGCGACGCTTGTCAGAGCCAAACCGGACGCCTCGACTGCTTCACGACGCTCTCGTGAACCAACTCGTGCGAGATCGTCCGCAACGGGCAGTAAAGACGAACGGCTGCAGCAGACCGCAGCCAAGCCACAGGGCGGGTGTACCAGGAGACCCCGCCTCGTGCGCGAACCCTGTTGGAAGGCCCCTTATCAGTACCCGGACGCGCGTCAAATCGGCGGCTGTCCCTGTCAGCCTGCGGTGTGCAAGGGCCGCTGCCGCGGAGCTTCCCCTGCCCGATCGTCGGGCGTGCGACAATGTCGGATTCCAGACGAGCTGGAACTGCGCGAACTCGTTGGTTTGACAGGTCTTTATCCGGCACGCCGCATGCATGGGAGTCTCCGAAAGCATTAAGAGCCGTTATCCATGGTTACGCCCCTCGAAAGAAAGAGCCGCTTCCGTCGTGGCAGGGAAACAGCCACTCCTGGGGTGGAGGCCGGCGCTAGAAGCCGCCGTAAGATCCGGAAGAGCCGCGCGACAGCATCACACACTTTCCTTCTGCTCTTGGGTTCGGATCACGCCGCGCCGCTGTCGATGCCGCCGACATTGAGCCCAAGACCTGGAAGGCGGCACACGCTTTTGCTGTCCTCTCAGTCGGGACCGCGGCTCAAGCATGCCTGTGAGGTTCGCATTGCTCAATGCCCGGCAATCGACGTCAACATGCCGCTGAGTTGGAAAACACTCCTAGAGGAGTAAGGATAAGTGGACCTCTTTTGTATTGGTGTGGGTGCTGGACCATCTAATTTGAGCCTTGCGTGTCAGATACAGGAAGAGATTGCGCAAGGGGCACTGTTCCTGGACCGGGAGGTCGATTTCCGAGGACATCCAGGCAGCGCTTTCGATTGCGCGGAGCTCCAGGTCGGCCACTTCCAGGATCTGGTTACTCTGGTCAATCCGCGATCAGCCTACACATTCGTAAACTACCTCCACGAGAACGGGCGTCTTTACAATTTCCTCAATGCGCAATTTCACGGGGTGCTTAGAGCCGAGTTCGCCCAATATCTCAACTGGGCGTTCCAGAAGAATCCGCTTGTCCGTGGCGGCGAGGCCGTTCGCGAAATCCGCTTTGACGGCGAGTTTCGCGTGCGGACGGACAACGCGGTCCTTGATGCAAGAAACCTCGTCATCGACATAGGCAAGCAGGCGCAAATTCCGCCTCAGTTTCATGGCTGGACTGGACCCAACCTGTTCCACTCATCTGAGTTGGCCCACATCAATCCTGAGGTGCAAAAAAAGCATGTCTGCGTTGTTGGCGGCGGACAGTCGGGAGCCGAGCTGCTACTGCACCTTGTCGGCCGGCCGAAAGAACGGCGGCCCGCGGCGATCACATGGGTCTTGACGCGCGAGATGCCTTTCGACGACCACGCGTTCACAAACGGGCTGTTCACGCCATGCTTCTCGGATCGTTTTGCTGCGATGAGCGAGGTGCATCGACAGCTGTTCCTGCGGCGTTTCGCGCTTGCCTCCGAGGGCATTTCAGAAAGCAAGTTGCGCGCGGTCTATCAGGCGCTCTACCACCACGCCTTTCTCGAGCCACACCAATGCGAGATCACATTGCGGCCAAGTTGCAACGTGTCGCGCTGCATCAATGCCGGAGCAGGGCACAGGCTCACGCTGCAACGCGGCTTGGACAACATCGGAGAAGTAACCGCCGATATCGTCATCCTGGCCACCGGGTACGAGAAACCGCTGCCGGGTTTCCTAGAACCGATCGCAGATCGCCTCGAACAGATCGGCAATGAGCTCGCCATCGGCGAGGATTTTTCGGTGTACTGGGACGGACCGCGAGACCGACGCCTTTTCGTTCAGAACGCCTGCCTTGGACAGCGCGGGCTGGCTGATCCGAACTTTGGGCTGCTGGCCTGGCGAGCGCGCCGCATCCTTGACAGCCTTCTGCGGCGCGCGCCATGCGCCAATCCCGAGCATCTAGGGTTCATCAACCGTCCCTTGACGGAGTGCTGGCCCGACCTCGGAGTCGAACAAATGGGCAGCGGGATATGATTCGTCGATATTGATGATCGGCGGTGGCATTCAGGAAAGATTTCCGCCTCTGGCGGCAAAAGCGGGACGAGCAATATTCCTACGGCGTCAGATCGCTCTGCTCGCGCTTGAGCAAGGTAGCGTCGCGCGACTCCTGCTTGGCGTGAAACAGCAAAGGGCATTCAATCACGATGCAGCTTTACGTGCTGTCGGGCTCAACGCCACGTGGATCGAGCCCAACGCCGCCGTTGGCAACCGCGACGCGAATTATGACGCCGGGCCACATGCGGCGGTGGCTGCAAGGGTACCGAGCCTCTCCCGCACTTTCGACCCCATCGCCGAAGTGCGACTACTCCAGGACGCCGAAGCCGGTCTTATCGCCAGCGGGCCAGCCAAACTCTCACCTTCCTAAACGGCAGCCGCTAAGGTGAGCCGTCGAAAGCCGACATTCAGGTTAACGTCAGCTGGCCGTGTTAGGGCTCGCTTATTCAAGGCGGTACCGGCGCTTGCCGAAGCTAAGAAGGGTTGGCATGCCCTTTGCCGTGCTTGATGTGCGGCAACACGGTGAGAGCTCCGCTGAAGCAAGCGAGAGGGAGCAATGCCCTCGAGACCGTGTCCGATTTTGACTGGAAAATATTCCGCGACAAAAGAGACGAAAGGTGTGGAATGACTTTGGACACCAAGATGGAACTGCGTATGGGGTCCCCGGCTCCTGCGCTGAAAGTGGAGAACTGGCTGCGTGGCGAGCCCCTCACGAGCCTTCGGCCCGGCAAGGTCTACCTCGTTGAATTTTGGGCGACTTGGTGCCGACCATGTGTCCACGCCATGCCCCATTTGATCGAACTGCAGGAGAAATATAAAGACAGCGGATTTGAGATTATCGGAGTCGCAGCTTGCGAAAAGGCTGCAACCGCGGACGAAGCGCGGACCAACGTGGATGCCTGGCTGACCGAGAAGTTCCCGAATCTGAATTATCGGACAGCGTTCGATTGCACTGGCGAAATGAAAAAGCTCTGGCTGGAACCCAGCTCTTCGTTCGGGATTCCCACCTCGTTCGTGGTCGACCGCGACGGCCACATCGCTTATATCGGCCACCCGGCACCTCTCGATGACGTTTTGCCGAAAGTCCTTAACGGCAGCTGGCGCAGCAGCTATGAAGCGAAAGCCGTCGATGCAAAGCGAATCTCGCGTGTGCGCGAATCGTCGCTGAGTCAGCCGATATACGCCAAACTTGGGCCGGCGATGCAGGACGAGGATTGGGCAGCGGCACTATTGGCCATCGAAGAAGGCCTCGCCGTGATGCCAGACTCTTTTGATTTTCGGCGGGTTCATGCGGATATTCTGCTTCACAAGCTGCGCGACATCAAAACCGGCTTGCCGCTTATGCGCGAATTGGTCGAGGACGCGATCAACAAAAAGTTCGAAGCGATGTCTTGGGTGGTGATGGCGCTGAACCAACTCTTCCATCCCACGATCGACAACTCCCATCTTCCGCATGATGATCGCTTTGCGATGGGCAAGGAGCTCTCCGAACAGATCCTGGAACTTAATCCTCCGCAAGGCGATGGAGACTTTAAATTCGGGTGTTACTTTCCGGTCGCTCAGTATTATTACGAGAGCGGCAACAAGGACCGGGCGATCGAGTTGATCGAGGTGGCAATCAAATCGCTGGACCATTCGGAGCCAGTGCCGGACCAAACCAAACAGCGCTACCTCACCTCGTTGCTCCAAGCCCTGGCCAACTACACGGGTGAGCCTGCCTGTCACGCGGATCTTTGTGTGGCTCCGCAAAAGAAGGCACCCGAAACTCAAAACGAAGTCACTTCCTGAGCAAGAATCGCGAAGGGACTGACAATTGGAATTGAACACTGGCCAATCCGCCCGCCCAGGCGCACTTCGCAGCAATAACGTCGATGCCGCAAAAGTGCGCGGCTTGCGGCAGGTGGAATTTCCATTGCGTTTACCTCGGGTCGAACCGCGGCGCAGGCGTTCGCGCCGCGGTGAAAGGTCTCGCATTGGTGGACGTGCTCGAGGTCGGCCACGGGACACTGTTGCGTGGGATCGGCTCGCCCAAGCCATTCCCCGCCCACGCAAGCGCCCGAACCACACATCGCAGAAAAAGAGATCGTCCTTCAAGAGGAGTACTGAAATTGGGGAAAAGCGAAATTCCTCATGAACCGGTTGGCCCTGCTGTCCACGGGGACGACGAGGCCCTTGCTTCCCCGTTCGTCAAATGCCTCCTGCGGCTCATTCGTACTCAGGATTCCTTCGGCTTATGGGAAGGCCATTCGGATGCCGAGCTGCTGGCCGAGTTCATCATCACCAAGCAACAGCAACGTGCGGTACCCTTTGGCGGCGATCCCGATCCTGACGCGCTGTGGAGGCTCGACATGTTTTACACCGCCGTAGCGCTTGCGATCGAGGAGCGCTCCGGCGTGTCGACGTCGCCAATAATTGGAATGAAGCCCCTGCGGGTTTCCAGCGGTTGGGCGTTCTGTCGAGACGTCCACCGGTTCGGCTTCGAGACTTTCCGCAAACTTGCTGAGGCCGGTACGAAACTGGTCGACGATGCGACTGCAGCCATTGAAGCCTAGCCCGAGATGGAGCGCATCAAGAAACCATTGTTCCAGGAAGGATCTATGTCAGACCTAGATAAGATGAGGAAGAAAGTCTGAAAGCTCCAGTTGCGTGCAGCTATTGCCAAGATGGCATTGCAGGACCTCGTCGAGGGTCTGCCGGGCAAGTGGGCCGACATACAGGAAGTCGCCGAGAAAACCCAAGCCGTTTATGCCGAGTTGGATGTTGCCAAGAGAGAACTCGCTTCAATGAAGAATTTAGGATGATGCGCACATTCACCACCCGTGACGGCTCCATTTGGATGCCGTCGTACCTGACCTCCATCGATAGCAAGACCTGCATCGGCTGCTGCCGTTGTTTCAAGGTCTGCTCGCGCGATGTGATGCATCTTCACGGCGTTGATGATGCGGGTGAAATCCTCGGCCCCTGCGATGACGAGGACGACGATTTCGACGGCAAGCTCAATCGCATGATCATGGTTGTCGATGATGCCGGCCGCTGCATAGGCTGCGGAGCCTGCGGCCGCGTCTGCCCCAAGAACTGCCAGACGCATGTT
>NZ_RZQY01000580.1:0-3994 GCF_003998575.1 Mesorhizobium sp. M7A.F.Ca.CA.001.10.2.1
GCTACAGCCATCGGCCGGAACGCGGCTGGGGCTGGCTCGTCGCTGCCGGTGCCATCAGCGCGCTTGCAGGCCTGATCATCGCGATGGGCTGGCCGGTCAACAGCCTGTGGGTGCTCGGGCTGTTCCTGGCGATCGACCTGATCTTCCAGGGCTGGACCTTCATCGCCGTCGGCCTGGCATTCAAGAAGTAGCCGGCATCACGCCTGGCTCAAAAAGCCATGGCCGCGTCGAGCTCGGAGAGCGGCCTGACGCCGGCGAGCAGCGCGCGTGCCTCGGCTTCATCGCGTTTCATCTGCGCGACCAGCGCGTCGAGCCCATCGAACTTCACCTCCGGGCGCAGGAAACCGAAGAAGGAAACCTGACAGACCTCGCCATAGAGGTCTTCGGAGAAGTCGAAGACGAAGGTTTCCAGCAGCGGCGTGCCATTGTCATTGACGGTCGGGCGCCGGCCGAAGCTGGCGACGCCGTCGTGAAGCGTGCCGTCGGCGCGGCGGAAGCGGACGGCATAGATGCCCTCCTTGAGTGCGGCTTCAGCCGACAGCCTCATATTCGCGGTTGGAAAGCCAAGGGTGCGGCCAAGCTGCTGTCCGCCGACCACTTCGCTTTCGACGGTGAAGCGGTAGCCGAGCAGACCGGCGGCTTCGGCCACTTCGCCCTCGCCCAGCAATCCGCGGATGCGGCTGGACGACACCACCTCGGCGCCCTCGTCCCGGAAGGCGTCGACGAGCGTGACGCCGAAGCCGTGACGCTCGCCGGCCGCCATCAGGTAGGCCGGGCCGCCTTGACGATCCTTGCCGAAGTGGAAATCGAACCCGGTCACGGCGTGGGTAATGCCAAGGTTCGTTTCCAGCACATCCGTCACGAACGCTTCCGCCGACAGCGAGGCGAAGTCGCGCGTGAACGGCTGTTCGACCAGCGCGGCAAAGCCCAGCAGCGACAGGAGCCGCGCCTTCATCGGCGGCGGCGTCAGCACGAACAACGGGATATCAGGCCTGAAGATCTTGCGCGGATGCGGTTCGAATGTCAGCACCAGGGCCGGTGCGCCGCGCCGTCCGGCCTCGGCGGAGGCGCGCTCGAGCACCGCCTGATGGCCGCGATGGACGCCATCGAAATTGCCGATCGCCACCACGCCGCCGCGCAGGTCTGCGGGAAGCGGCGCGGTTGCCAGGATGCGCTGGAAGGCTGCCATCGTCACCTACCGAAGTCTGGGAATGACGGCCACCGGACCATAGCCATGCTTTTCCAGGAACGCCGCCAATCTTGCCGGATCCGGTTGCAAGGCATCGCCATAGTCGCGGGCATGGATGCCGCCGGAGACATAAAGAACATCGAAGCCATTGTCGGCGGCGCCCTTCACATCGGTCATCATGCCATCGCCGATGGCCAGCACCCGGCTGCGCTCGACCGGCCGGCCAAGAATCTCGGCGACCTCCTTCATCGCGAGATTGTAGATCGGCGCGTATGGTTTTCCAGCGATCAATGTGCGGCCGCCGAGCTGGGCATAGTCACGCGCCAGCGCGCCGGCACACCAGATGATGCGTTCGCCGCGCTCGACCACGATGTCGGGATTTGCGCAGATGAAAGGCAGGTTCCGGGCGCGCAGCCGCCGCAGGAGCTCCGTGTAATCCTCGGGCTTCTCGACCTCGTCGTCGAACAGGCCGGTGCAGACGACGCCGGATGCTTCGAACTCCTCGACAAGCTCCACGTCGAGACCTTCATAGAGAGTGAAGTCACGGTCGGCGCCGATATGGAAAATCCTGCGCGGCCCTTCGGCGATCAGATCCCGGGTCACGTCGCCTGAGGTAACCACCCGGTCGTAGGCTGACGGTGGAACACCGATCGCGTTCATCTGCGCCACGACATCGGCACTTCTGCGCGGCGAATTGGTGATCAGGACCACGGGGATTTTCGCCTCTCGAGCCCTTGCCAATGCGGAGGCCGCCACCGGGAAATGCGTTTCGCCATTGTGGACCACGCCCCAGACGTCGCACAGGATTGCCGAATAGGCCTTCGACACGTCTTCGAGCGAGCCGATGATTTCAGGCGAATTCGCCATGCCGTTTCCTTCAGTCGTGATCGTTGCGACGCCGCGACCGACGGTTCGCCGCAGCCGGTTCGGATTAGCCGAACCGCCCCGGCCTGTCACCAGCTTTCGCCAGGCACGATTGGTTAGCGGTTGGTGAAGCGCTGCCCCGGCAATAGAGCCATTTCCCAAACGCGGCCTTCAGCGTTTTGTGGAAAGCTGGCATCAATCGAGAATCCGCCGGCGGGGGCCGCTGCAAGACATGTATGGACTTTGGCGTCAGTTCTGCCGCGACCAACGCGGCAACTATGCTCTTATGACCGTCGTCGCAATGGTTCCGCTCATGGGCGCCCTGGCGATAGCCGTCGATTTCACCGAGATGAGCCGCGAAAAACAGGCGGTTTCGAATGCGCTCGATGCCGCAAACTTCGCCACGGCGCGCCGGCTGACGGAGGGTGCCACCGACGATCAGTTGAGAGCCTATGCACTCGACTTCTTCAATGCCAACCTCAACAAGATCAACCCCGCCAACACGACGCTCACCGTCACCTTGCCAAGCAACACCACCGGGGGCGGCTTGCTCAAGATGAGCGCGCGGCTTGACTACAAACCCTACTTCTATCCGGTCTTCGGCCAGCTCGTCGGCAAATCCGAAACCGACGCCAACCAGAAGATCAGCTTCAATGTCACCTCGGAAGTGCGGCTGAAGAACACTCTTGAAGTCGCTCTGGCGCTCGACAATTCCGGGTCGATGACCAAGACCGGAACGGGCTCGGGGCAAACGCGCATCGACCTTCTCAAGACCGCGGCCAAACAGCTGGTCGACACGCTGGCCCAGCAGGCGGCGATGATCAAGCAGGTCGACAGGCCGGTGCAGTTCGGCCTCGTGCCGTTTGCCGCCTCGGTCAATGTCGGACCCGGCAATGGTAACGCGTCCTGGATGGATACCGAAGGCCTGTCACCGGTATCGAACGAGAATTTCGACTGGTCGACGCTGAACGCAGCCGACAAATATGCCCAGCAGACCAACGGCATCTGGTACAAGCGCGGCACCGGATGGGGTACCGACGAAGGCCAGATGCTGACCCGGTTTTCGCTCTACCGGGACATGAAGGTCGTCACCAACCATGAGCGTGTCACCAACAGCAAGCGCGTGGTTTGCGACGAATACAACTCGAACAACACCTGCAAACGAAGCCATGACGAATATGATTACATCGATTCCTATGGCCCGTTCGCCAGTTGGCAAGGTTGCGTCGAGGCCAGGCCCTATCCCTACAATGCTAACGACGCCGCGCCGTCCGGCGGCTCGGCGAACACCGGCATAGGGGTTGGCGATCCGGCAACGATGTTCGTGCCGATGTTCGCCCCCGACGAACCCGGCAACCATTGGAGGCTCACCCAAGATCCCGATGAGGCCACGCCGACGACCTACGGCGCCGTGAACAGCTGGTGGAACGACGACCCGACAAGCAGCACCGGCCAATCCCGGTTGCGCAACATGGCCAAATATTTCCAGCCGCGGCCGATCAATGCGCCGGCGCTGGCCGCCGGCAACGGGCCGAACTACAGCTGCTCCACCAACCCGATCACGCCGCTGACCGATGTCAGCGTTGCCACTGGGCTCACCGCGATCAAGGCCGCGATCGACCTGATGAAGCCCGATGGCGGCACAAATGTTCCAGAAGGCATGGCCTGGGGATGGCGCGTGGTTTCGAGCGGCGAGCCCTTCACGCAAGGCCGCCCGGAAACCGAGAGAGGCAATGACAAGGTCGTGATCGTGCTGACCGACGGCGCCAACACCTACTACACGCCTTCTTCGCTCGGCTATTCCGACCCCGCCGATTCGAAGTCGACCTATGCATCCTTCGGCTATCTCAAACCCGGCTACAACGGCACGTCGGTGGGCCGCCTGTTCATGGGCACATCGAGCACCATTGGCCAATTCGATTATTCTAACGGCAATTATAC
>NZ_RZQY01000581.1:0-3981 GCF_003998575.1 Mesorhizobium sp. M7A.F.Ca.CA.001.10.2.1
CGACCCTGACATATTGATCGCCGACGAGCCGACGACGGCGCTCGACGTGACCATCCAGGCGCAGATCCTGATGCTTCTGGCCGAATTGCAGCGCAAGCTCGGCATGGCGATCGTCTTCATCACCCACGATCTTGGCATCGTCCGCCGCTTTGCCGACCGGGTCTATGTCATGCGCCAGGGCGAGGTTGTCGAGGAGGGGGAGGCGGAGGCCATCTTCGTCAATCCCCAGCATGCCTACACGAAAATGCTGCTGGCGGCCGAGCCGGCCGGCAGCAAGCGGCCGCCGCCCGCCAATGCTCCGGTGCTGCTCGAAGGTAGAAATGTCGAAGTGACGTTCAGGATTGGCGGCGGGTTTCTTGCTGGTGAACCGCTGATGCTGCGTGCCGTCGATCACATCTCGATCCGGCTGCAGCGAAACCAGACCATCGGCATCGTTGGTGAATCCGGCTCGGGCAAGTCGACGCTCGGCCGCGCCTTGCTGCGGCTGTTGCCGAGCGACGGGCTTATCCGTTTCGGTGATCGCGACATTTCCCAAGCCGACAGGCAGGCGATGCGGCCGCTGCGGCGCCAGATGCAGCTCGTCTTCCAGGATCCGTTCGGCTCGCTGTCGCCGCGCATGACCGTCGGCCAAGTCATCACCGAAGGACTTCTGGTGCATGAGCCTGATCTTTCGGGCAAGCAGCGTGATCAACGCGCGGTCGACGCCTTGCGCGAGGTCGGCCTCGACCCCAACGCACGCAATCGCTACCCGCACGAATTCTCCGGCGGCCAGCGGCAGCGCATCGCCATTGCTCGCGCCATGATCCTGAAGCCCAGGCTGGTGGTATTGGATGAGCCGACCTCGGCGCTCGATCGCTCTGTGCAGAAACAGATCGTCGAACTGCTGCGCAAGCTGCAGGCGGACCACGAATTGTCCTATCTCTTCATCAGCCACGATCTGTCGGTCGTGCGCGCCATGGCCGACTACATCATCGTCATGAAACAGGGCAAGATCGTCGAGGAAGGGCCGACTGAGGCGATCTTCAGCGATCCGCGGCACGCCTACACACAGACGCTGATGGCCGCGGCGATCGACGTGACGCGATTTCGCCTGAGCGCCTGAACCGGGCTCCGCACCGAGGCATTGGCTGTCCGCTCAATTCGCGGACCTGGGGCACTTGCGTGCTCGCACAGCGGCAATGGCATCCTGTTGCTGCTTAAGCCGGTCGATCCTGGCTGTTTCGCGGTTGGCTACCGCGGTCTTCACGCGTGAGCCGCCGAGCAGCCAGCGTGGAACATTGGTGTTGGCCACCTTGCCGCGCGTGATTGCCGTTTGCGAGATGTCACGGGCGACGTCTCCCATCGCCCTGTTGAGGTCGGTGCACGTCATCGAATCGTATTTCGCTGCATCGACGGTTCTGCCGAGCGATGAACAGCCAGTGAAGAGAACCAGCGTCATCACAAGAATCAAGGGCGGGGCTGTGGTTGAATTCAAATTCATGTCGCACTCGGCCCGCCGTTTGGCTGACTCCATCAGGTCCATCGACCCTAAAGCCGACGGACCTTTTCGTCAAAATATGCGGCCCGCGAAGAAACCTGCCACCGGCCAGCCTTTGCGTCCGGCGCAGGAACATTCTCTGCCACTCGAATTGCTATCTGGCGCGTGTTGGGTTCAATCACTGGTGAACGCAGAGAGCCCGTCCCGGCGACGTCGGGCGGTCCTTTCCTACGCTGCTTCGGCCACGAACGTCGACGGGGAGCAACCGCCGAGCACTGTCTGAGCGATGTCGGCGTCATTTTCATCGACATGCGCCATCACCAGAACCACCCCCTCGGCAACGTCTTGATCATCCGCCTTCATGGCGGCCATGGCGAATGTTCCAAACAGACCGCCGGCAACGCCGCCGCAGACCGCGCCAGCCACCGCTGCTGGCAACACGCTCGCAGCAAGAGGATTGATGCCATGGGCCGCAACGGCGCTCAGGCAGGCCAACACGCCGGCGGCAGCGCCAAGTAACGATCCCAAAGCGGAAACCCTAAGAGATCCCGCCTCGTTATTGTAAGGCCCGATGATGGCGATCTGTACGCGAGGAATTCCGGCCGCCACCAAGTCGCTGGCGACCCGCGCCGCATCGGCGGGGGAATCAAAAAGTCTGCTAATCGTCGGCATGGTCGCTTAACGCTTCTGGCTGTTCAGCGTCGTGTCGGTGAGGAATGACGCGGCAATCAGGTCGTCAACCTCGATTAGGCCCTCGTCGCCCTCCATGATGGCCGCGACCTTCTGGAAGGTCTTCATCTCGTCTTCGGTAATCTGGGCTTCCTGCATCCTGGCTTTGATCTCTGTCATCCGCATGCCAAGGGCATGGGATTTCTTGGTCTCACGGTTCGACATGCTGCTGCTCTTTAGTTTTTCATTGATCATTTTCGCCCACCACCCGAATTTGGGGCAAGGGCAAGCGTTTCCAACCTGGACTTCGGTCGGGCAGGGGCTGGACTTAAGTCTGGTTGCGGGCGTGATTGGGATGCGTGCCAAAGGCCTCTCGTGGCCCCACTCCCATCAAGACCCGACTCCCATCAAGAATCGGGGCCGGATTCCTGCGTCGGTACCCGTCGTTCGATCACCACGGGATGGTGCCGATGGGTTAGGACGAAACCTGTCACGACAGTGCTGTCGTGGTGATGATGCCGGCGCCTATGATCATGGGACGCACGACGGAACATTAGGCGTGCCTGATGGTTTATTTCTCGCAGCCGGGATCACGATTTGGTGGTCTGCTGCAGATCAGTCGGCAAAGGCTGGTCGGCCCGCGTTCTCCGCCAGAGGCGCGGGCTTCCCCAGGCAGCAGGAGAGAGATCATGAACAACATCATTTGGCTCGTTGGAGCTGTAGTCATCGTGATAGCGATCTTGAGCTTTTTTGGCCTCCGCTGAGCGGAAACGCGCGTACCAGTTGAGATGTTTTCCGGGATCTGTCCGCGAGCGCAGGCATGAAGGCATCAGGCGGCCGGTTGGACCGTCTGGTTACTGTCCAGTGCAAGAGGCATCGCTGTCGGCCGAGTCACAGAGGCACGGCGAATAGAAATTCGCCCATCCGACTGACGGGGGACGCGAGTAGTCTCGCTTGAGGGGCAGGTGGAGCGCCGAAGTCGGGATGCGCTAACTCTTTGTTTTCTCTGGTCGGAGTGGCAGGATTTGAACCTGCGACCCCCTCGTCCCGAACGAGGTGCGCTACCAGGCTGCGCTACACTCCGTGACCAGACCGCGGGCTTATAGCCGCCACACTTGGTTCCTGCAAGCGGCACGGCGGCACTTCTGTCGCATTTCGTCGGCTTTCGTCGAGCATTGCCCGAAAGGCCCGGATTCCCTTCCGGAATAAACGTGGCCTAAAGCCTTGTGTGCTAAGCCGCAGCCCTCGACAATTCGTAATTTCTGCCATTCGGAGTTTCCAGTCTTGTCTTTCAGCATCGTTGGCGACGCCCGGCCCAACAGTTTCGAATTCGAAACCGAAGCGCTGATCAAGCCATCCGGCTTTCGCGAATATGATGCGCGCTGGTGGTTCGGCCATCCCGGCTCCGCGCAACTGCCGGAGCTCAATCTGATCGGCGTCCAGGCGCTCGGCATGGGGCTTGGCACGCTTATTCGCCGTCTCGGCGCCGGTCCCGATATCGTCACCGGGCATGATTTCCGCTCCTATTCGCTGTCGATCAAACTGGCCCTGGTGTCCGGTTTGATGGCCGCAGGCGCACGGGTGAGGGACATCGGACTGGCGTTGTCGCCGATGGCGTATTTCGCCCAGTTCGCTTTGGATACGCCCTCGGTCGCCATGGTCACCGCTTCGCACAACGAAAATGGCTGGACTGGCGTCAAGATGGGTGCTGCGCGGCCGCTGACCTTCGGCCCGGAAGAGATGAGCGCGCTGAAGGCGATCGTGCTGGCAGGTGATTTCGATCTCGTCGGCGGCGGCTCCTACGATTTCATCCGCGACTTTCGCGCGACCTATCT
>NZ_RZQY01000582.1:0-3979 GCF_003998575.1 Mesorhizobium sp. M7A.F.Ca.CA.001.10.2.1
CCCCTCCAAGCTGCGCAGCAATCTGGCTTGCGCTCAGACCCTCCGACCACAGTTTTCTCAAGAGTTCTACCCGCTCGTCAGTCCAGTTCATGAGACCGCGCTCCTCTAAGCGTGCGGCAATCGGAATCCTTCTCCCGACCCGGCAACATTTGCCGGGGCAGACACCACATATATCTGGTGATTAGGTCCGCCGCACGAAATCTAGTTATTTCTCGACTACAACTACTCTATGCGCTGACTCGGTGACAAGAGTCCCAAGTGCAACACGAATCGGTTTTTTCGGTTTTCCCCAACTTGCCCGGTCGCTGATGAGCCGGCGTCCCGTCGGGAGGCTTGCCGCGCGCCACTACGCGACGTTTTCGTTGACTTCATGGCCGAAAAACAGGATAAGCCGCACAGGCCGCCGCTTTGGCGGCTTTTTTGATTTTCCGGTACCGGAGACGCATATAATGAGCGGTTCGGCGCTTTACGAGACCTTTGCTCGCGCACCCTTGGCCTTCGACCACGGGGAAGGCACATGGCTGATTACCGACAAGGGCGAGCGATATCTCGACTTTGCCGGCGGCATCGCCGTCAATTCGCTGGGCCACAGTCATCCGCATCTGGTCGCCGCACTCACCGAGCAGGCCGCCAAGCTGTGGCATGTCTCCAACCTATACGAGATCCCCGGGCAGAACCGGCTTGGCGAGCGGCTGGCCGACGCCACCTTCGCCGACAAGGTGTTCTTCACCAATTCCGGCGCCGAGGCGCTGGAATGCGCGATCAAGACGGCGCGCCGCTACCAGTTCGTCAACGGACACCCCGAGCGCTTCCGCGTCATCACCTTCGAAGGCGCCTTCCATGGCCGCACGCTGGCGACCATCGCGGCCGGCGGCCAGTACAAATATCTCGAGGGCTTCGGCCCCAAGGTCGAAGGTTTCGATCAGGTCGGTTTCGACGACATCGACGCCGCCGAAAAGGCGATCACGCCGGAGACGGCCGCCATCCTGATCGAGCCGGTGCAGGGCGAGGGCGGTATCCGCCCGGTGCCGACGCAATCGCTGAAGCGGCTCAGGCAATTGTGCGAACAGCACGGCCTGCTGTTGATCTTCGACGAGGTCCAGTGCGGCATCGGCCGTACCGGCAAGCTGTTCGCGCATGAATGGTCAGGGGTTACGCCAGACATCATGGCGATCGCCAAGGGTATTGGCGGCGGTTTCCCGATGGGCGCCTGCCTCGCCACGGATGAAGCGGCCGTGGGCATGACCGCTGGCGTGCATGGCACCACGTTCGGCGGCAACCCGCTGGCCATGGCGGTCGGCAACGCCGTGCTCGATGTCGTGCTGGAAGACGGCTTCCTCGAAGATGTCCAACGCAAGGCGCTGCTGATGAAGCAGGGGCTGGCGTCGGTCGCCGACGAGTTTCCCGAAATCATCGAGGACATCAGGGGTGCCGGGCTGATGCTCGGCCTCAAATGCGCCATGCCCAACACCAAGGTGAACATGGCCTTGCGCGACCAGAACCTGCTGGCGGTTCCGGCCGGCGACAACGTCATTCGCCTGTTGCCGCCGCTCACCGTCACCGACGCCGAGATCCATGAGGCGCTCAACCGCATCCGCGCCGGCGCCAAGGGCCTGGCGGAGGCGATCGCTTCCGCCGCGGCGAAGTAATCCCGGAACCATTGCTGATGTCAGTTCGCCATTTCACCGATCTTTCCACCGTTTCCGAAGGCGATCTGCGCTTGATGCTGGACGATGCGGTGGTGCGAAAGGCGCGCCTCAAGGCCGGCGAGCGCACCAAACCGCTTGAAGGCAAGGTGCTGGCAATGATCTTCGACAAGCCGTCGACGCGCACGCGCGTCTCCTTCGACGTCGGCATGCGGCAGCTCGGCGGCGAGACCATCATGCTGACCGGCACCGAGATGCAACTCGGCCGCTCCGAGACCATTGCCGACACGGCCAAGGTGCTGTCGCGCTATGTCGATGCGATCATGATCCGCACCACCTCGCATGAGCGCCTGCTGGAATTGACCGAGAACGCCACCGTGCCGGTGATCAACGGATTGACCGACGACACCCATCCCTGCCAGCTGATGGCCGATATCATGACCTTCGAGGAACATCGCGGTCCGGTCGCCGGCAAGACCATCGCCTGGACCGGCGACGGCAACAATGTGCTGCATTCCTTGCTTGAGGCCTCGGCCCGGTTCCGCTTCAACCTCAACGTCGCCGTGCCTGAGGGCAGCGAACCGGCGCAGAAGCATATCGACTGGTCGCGGGCACATGGCGGCAAGCTGCACTTCACCCGCTCGCCCGAGGAAGCCGTCGATCAGGCCGACTGCATCGTCACGGATTGTTGGGTCTCGATGGGTCAGGAGCATCGCGCCCGCGGCCACAACGTGTTCTCGCCCTATCAGGTCAACGCCAAGCTGATGGCCAAGGCCAAGCCGGACGCGCTGTTCATGCATTGCCTGCCGGCGCATCGTGGCGAGGAAGTGACGGACGAGGTCATCGACGGGCCGCATTCGGTGGTCTTCGACGAGGCCGAGAACCGGCTCCATGCCCAGAAGGCCGTGCTTGCCTGGTGTCTCGGCGCTTGAAGTGTCTCGGCGCTTGATCCCCGGGAGCTTGATCTGCGGGGGTGTGATGCCTATTTGCGCCGCATCACGCAAATCAAGCGCGTTTCGACGCATGCGCCCCGGAGGGCGGCATGGCCGCGCCCTGGAGCTTTGTCATGTTGGAAACCTATCAAGTGACTGAACATCACCCCAAACTCGGCGAATTTGGCTATGCCGGCGACGATCATGTCGTGCCGTTCGAGGTCGGCCCGCTCGATGTGCGGGGCCGCACCGTCCAACTCGGGCCGATGCTCGACGCCATCCTCAGCCGCCACGATTATCCCGAGCCGGTCGCCCGCCTGCTGGCGGAGGCCTGTGTGCTGACCGTGCTGCTCGGCACCTCGCTGAAGTTCGAGGGCAAGTTCATCCTGCAGACCCGCACCGACGGGCCTGTCGACATGCTGGTCGCGGATTTTTCCACGCCCTCGGCATTGCGCGCCTATGCGCGTTTTGACGCCGACCGGCTGGAAGCGCTGGTCGCGGCCGGCGAAACCTCGCAGCAGACCCTGCTCGGCAGCGGCGTGCTGGCGCTGACCATCGACCAGGGTGCTCACACGCAGCGCTATCAGGGTATCGTCCAGCTCGACGGCGAGACGCTGGAAGATGCGGCACGCACCTATTTTCGCCAGTCGGAACAGATCCCGACCGATCTCAGGCTGTCGGTGGCCAAGCTTTTGACGCCCGGTCCTGGCGGTGCCCGCGAGCAGTGGCGCGCCGGTGGTATCCTGGCGCAGTTCCTGCCGCAGTCGCCCGAGCGCATGCGCGTGCCGGATCTGCCGGGTGGCGATGGCGATCCGCGCGAGGAGATCCACGACCCGGTCGACAATTCCTGGCAGGAGTTGCTGGCGCTGCTCGGCACGATCGAGCCGACCGAACTGATCGACCCGACAATCGGTGCCGAGCGGCTGCTTTACAGGCTGTTCCACGAGCATGGCGTGCGCGTCTTCGGCGGCGTCCCGGTCGCCGACCAGTGCTCGTGCTCCAAGGACAAGATCCGCGGCATCCTCGAGGGTTTTTCCGCGCAGGAGATCAAGGACAGCACCGAGGATGGTGGCATCCACGTCGCCTGCGAATTCTGCTCGAAGCAATATGACTTCGACCCGGCGGAATTCGCGGCGCAGTAGCAGGGTTTTTCCTTCTCCCCGTTTACGGGGAGAAGGTGCCCGAAGGGCGGATGAGGGGCAGCGCAGACGGCGGCGACTGGCCGCACGTACTCAATCGTACGCCGTTGTGCACGCAATATATCCGAGAGTCCGGCGCCGCCCCTTGTATCTGCACGAGATGATTATGTGCGATGGAAGCGATTGAGCCTCGGGCCGGATGGCCATCCGGCCCGAGGCTTGGCGAAGTCGCCCGCTGCCCCTCCGGCTACAACCGTCAATG
>NZ_RZQY01000583.1:0-3953 GCF_003998575.1 Mesorhizobium sp. M7A.F.Ca.CA.001.10.2.1
GATGTTGTCTACAATCAGGGCCTTGCCAATCTCAATGCCGGGCGCCTGCAGGAGGCGAGCCGGAAGTTCGACGCCGTCGACCGTCAGCATCCCTATTCGGAATGGGCCCGCAAATCGATGGTGATGGGCGCTTTCGCCGACTATCGCCAGGGCAATTACGATGAGGCGATCGGCTCGGCCAAGCGCTATCTCACGCTTTACCCGTCGACCGATGACGCCGCCTATGCGCAGTACATCATCGGCTTGAGCTACTACCGTCAGATCAAGGACGTGACGCAGGACCAGAAGGAAGCGCGCCAGACCGTCCAGACGATGCAGGATCTGGTCACGCGCTGGCCAACATCGGAATATGTCGAAGACGCCAAGGAAAAGATCCGCTTCGCCAACGACCAGTTGGCCGGCAAGGAAATGCAGATCGGCCGTTACTATCTTGAGCGGCGTGAATACATCGCTGCCGTGAAGCGCTTCCGCACCGTGGTCGAGAACTATTCCAACACCCGCCATGTCGAGGAGGCGCTCGCCCGCTTGACCGAAAGCTATTACGCGATGGGTCTGACCTCGGAGGCACAAACCGCCGCCGCCGTGCTCGGCACCAACTACCCCGACAGCCCATGGTACAAGGATTCCTACAAGCTCTTGCAGAGCAATGGGCTTGCACCGCGCGAGAATGCCGGGTCGTGGATATCCAAAGCCGGGAAGATGATCACCGGCGCCTGACGTATGAGCATCGACTGAAGCGCCACAGCGCTTTTCGGATTGATCCGGTGCTCAAACAAAAAGATAGTGCGGCGCTGCGACTGCAAATGGTCGCGTGCCGTTCTAGATTCGGGTTCTGATGCTTTCCAGACTGTCGATCCGCGATATCGTCCTGATCGAGAAGCTGGATATAGACTTCCAGCCGGGTCTTTCGGTACTGACCGGCGAAACCGGTGCCGGCAAATCCATCCTGCTCGACGCCCTTTCGCTGGCGCTCGGTGCGCGCGGCGATGCTTCGCTGGTGCGCCATGGCGCGGCGCAAGGCCAGGTCATCGCCGTCTTCGACGTGCCGCGCAATCATCCGGCGCGTACGCTGCTTGCCGACAATGCGATCGAGGACGACGGCGACATCATCCTGCGCCGCCTGCAGACGGCGGACGGCCGCACCCGTGTCTTCGTCAACGATCAGCCTTCGAGCGTCACGCTGATGCGCGATGTCGGGCGCGCGCTGGTCGAGATCCACGGCCAGCATGACGAGCGCGCGCTGGTCGATCCCGGAGCACACCGCGAGGTGCTCGACGCTTTCGGGGGCCATCTCGGCGCCGTCCGCTCGACCGCCGAGGCATGGCGGCACTGGCGCGCCTGCGAGCAGGAGCTGTCGCGCCACCGCATCAAGGTGGCGGCGGCCGCGCGCGAGGCCGACTATCTGCGCGCGGCGGTGGCGGAATTGACCAAGCTCGATCCGCAGCCGGGCGAGGAGACCGACCTTGCCGAACTGCGCGCATCGATGATGCGGGCCGAAAAGATCGCTTCCGAAATCCATGACGCGCAGGATGTGCTGTCGGGCCCATCTTCGCCCCTGCCGCAACTGGCCAGCCTGTTGCGGCGGCTGCAGCGCAAGGTGTCGGAGGCGCCCGGCCTGCTCGACGATGTCGTCAAATCGCTCGACGAGGCGATGCTGTCGCTCGACGCGGCGCAATCGGGCGTCGAGGCAGCACTGCGCGCCACCGAATATGATCCGCAGCGGCTGGAGAAAGCGGAGGAGCGGCTGTTTTCGCTGCGCGCCGCCTCGCGCAAGCACAGCGTCGCCGTCGACGATCTAGCGCAGCTGCGCGACACGATGTCGGCCGATCTCGCCGATCTCGATGCCGGCGAGGAGCGCCTGCATGGGCTGGAAAAGCAGGCCACCGCCGCGCGCGAGACCTACGACATTGCCGCCGCGCAGCTGTCCTCGCTGCGTCATGCGGCGGCGGTCGGCCTGACCAAGGCCGTGATGGCCGAACTGCCGGCCCTGAAGCTCGAACGCGCCGCCTTTATCGTGGAAATGAAGAGCGAGGCCGAGAGCCGCATGGAAGAGGGGATCGACCAGATCGAGTTCTGGGTGCGCACCAATCCAGGCACGCGGCCCGGGCCGATGATGAAAGTGGCCTCCGGCGGCGAGCTTTCGCGCTTCCTTCTGGCGCTGAAGGTGGCGCTGGCCGACCGCGGTTCGGCGCCGACGCTGGTGTTCGATGAAATCGACACCGGCGTGGGCGGTGCTGTCGCCGACGCCATCGGCCAGCGGCTGGCGCGACTGTCGAAACGCGTCCAGGTGCTGTCGGTGACGCACGCACCGCAGGTGGCGGCACGCGCGGCGACGCATTTCCTGATCTCCAAATCAGGCACCACCGACCGTGTCGCCACAGGCATCGCCGAGATGGACCGGCCGGCGCGGCAGGAAGAGATCGCGCGCATGCTGGCCGGCGCCACCATCACCGATGAAGCGCGCGCGGCCGCCGAACGGTTGCTGCGCGAGAACACCACAGCTGCATAAGAACGGCTGATGTCAGGGATCGAGTCAGGATATGGCTCCATCCTGCTGTTCAGGAATGATTTTCTTGAAATGCTGATCTATTGTGTAGCGCCACCGTTCGGGGAAGAAAGCATGTCCGAAAAACCAGTTGATGCCCTGACCGAAAGCGAGGCCGAAGCCGAGCTGAAGCGGCTGGCGGAAGAGATCGCCGAGCACGACCGGCGCTACCATACCGAAGATGCGCCTGTTATCACCGATGCGGAGTATGATGCGCTCGCACGGCGCAACCTTGCCATCGAGGAGCGCTTTCCGGCGCTGGTGCGCGAGGATTCGCCATCGCTCAGGGTCGGAGCCGCTCCGGCGGAAGGCTTTACCAAGGTGCGCCATGCCGTGCCGATGCTCAGCCTTGCCAAGGCCTATACCGACGATGACGTCACGGATTTCATCGAACGCGGGCGGCGGTTCTTCGATCGCGACAAGGAGCTCGACATCGCCTTCACAGCCGAACCGAAGATCGACGGGCTGTCGGCTTCGCTGCGTTACGAAAACGGTGTGTTCGTGCAGGGCGCGACGCGTGGCAACGGCGCCGTTGGCGAAGACATCACCGCCAATTTGAAGACGATCGCCGATATTCCAGCGAAGCTGAAAGGCTCGGGCTGGCCCGAAATCATCGAGATCCGCGGTGAGGTCTACATGACCTATGCGGAATTCGAGGCGCTGAAGCAGCGATCGGCTGCGGCCGGCGGCCAGGACTACGTCAATCCGCGCAATACGGCGGCCGGATCGCTGCGCCAGAAGGATCCATCCGTCACCGCCAGCCGCAACCTCAAATTCTTCGCCTATGCCTGGGGTTACACGACGGCTGATCCCGCTCCGACCCAATATGATTCGGTGCAGAAATTCGCCGAGTGGGGGTTCAAGATCAGTCCGCTGATGGTGCGGGCGAAATCGGCCGAGGAGCTGATCGCGCATTATCATCGGATCGAGGAGCAGCGCTCGGCGCTCGGCTACGATATCGACGGCGTCGTCTACAAGGTCGACCAGCTGGAGTTGCAGCGCCGCTGGGGTTTCGTCACCGGCGAACCGCGCTGGGCGGTCGCGCATAAATTTCCGGCCGAACAGGCGATGACGACCGTGCAGAAGATCGACATCCAGGTCGGCCGTACCGGTACGCTGGCGCCGGTTGCGCGGCTGGCGCCGGTCACTGTCGGCGGCGTCGTGGTCGAGAACGTCACGCTGCACAATGAGGACTACATCAAGGGCCTGGACTCGACCGGCGAGCCGATCCGCGACGGCATCGATGTGCGCATCGGCGATACGGTCGTGATCCAGCGGGCAGGCGATGTCATTCCGCAGATCGTCAGCGTCGTCATCGACAAGCGGCCTGCTGATGCGGTGCCTTACGAGTTCCCTCACACTTGCCCGATCTGCGGCTCGCCGGCGACGCGCGAGATCAACGAAAAGA
>NZ_RZQY01000584.1:0-3947 GCF_003998575.1 Mesorhizobium sp. M7A.F.Ca.CA.001.10.2.1
GTCGTAGACGAGGCAGCCGATCCCCATCGCCACTTCCGACGGCGGCTTGTTGAAGCGGATCTTCAAATCGTTAGTGCCGAGCATGATGATGACGAGGTCGAGCGTCGCATGGCTCTGCAGGCAGGGGCGAAGATAGGTTCTGCCGTTTTTGTGGGCGCCCTCGATCGGGTCGTCGTGGACGGTGGTGCGGCCGCTCAATCCTTCCTCGATGACATACCAGTCGGGGCCTAGCTGAGAACGCAATATCCCCGGCCAGCGTTCACCCGGCCCATAGCGCTCGAGCGGCCCCCTGCCGGGGATCTGGCCGTGCGTGTTGGAGTCGCCGTAGCACAAGACTGATCGCATGTTTTTCCCGCCGGGACTGACAGCGCGCCGAAGCCGGCGAGCGCCAATCATGATGGATAGAGGAGCGATGAAAGGCAAGCAAGGGAATAGTCATTCAACATGACTAACTATTGACAGGGCGAATCCGCTGTGCTTCTAAAGTGCCCGGAGGAGTTCTCGACCGTCATCATCGTCCAGCAGGAATTGGGCTTCGGCACGCATGTGTTCGGGGGCGGGAGAATTGCGTGCATCGGTCGGTTTGCGACAACGAGCATGCATTGGGAGAGCGTCTCATGGCCGTACGCATTCGTACGGCCGGCCATACGAATTCGTAGGCCGGGGCAACCACAAGGAGGAGAGTTTAATGTTAGGATTGCTGAAAACCGTCGGCCTGGGGATGCTCGTTGCGTCCACGCTTGCCGTGACGTCGCTGGCGCATGCGGAAGACATCAAGCTGATGGACGGCGTGGCGCCGCGCCCCGACGACACGCGCATGACCGCGGCCGGTGCGTTCAAGAAGGACCCGCCCTGGGTCATCGGCATGAGCGACTTCGGCGTCAACGCCAACACCTGGACAGTACAGGTGGCGCATGAGGCGGAGAACGCCGCGGCCAAGGACAAGCGCATCTCGAAATTCATCCTGCTCGATGCCGGCTTCGACCAGAAAAAGCAGGTGGCCGACATCGAGGACCTGATCGCGCAGCATGTCGACGCGATCATCGTTCAGCCGGTGACCAGCACATCGGCCAATGCCAGCATCGCCAAGGCGGTCGCCGCCGGCATCCCGGTCATCCTTCACACCGGCCGCATCGATTCCGACGCCTACACCACCGAAATCCAGGGCGGCGCCGAGCATTTCGGCAAGGTGATGGGCGACTGGCTGGTCAAGACCGTCGGCGACAACGGCAAGATCTGGGTCCTGCGTGGCCTGGCCGGCCATCCGGAAGACACCAACCGCTACAACGGCTTACTGGAATCACTTAAAGGCACGCATGTGCAGATCATCGCCGAGGAGCATGGTGACTGGCAGTACGACAAGGCCAAGAAGCTGTGCGAGACGCTTTATCTGAACAACCCACAGGTTGACGGCATCTGGTCGTCCGGCGCTGACATGACGCGCGCCTGCGTCGATGTCTTCAAGCAGTTCGGCACGCCCGTTCCGCCGATTTCGGGCGAGGGCAACAATGGCTATTTCGGCCAGTGGATCACGGACGGGTTCAAGTCGATCTCGCCGGAATACAGCCCCGCCCAAGGTGCGGCCGGCGTGCGCGCCGCCGTTGCCCTTCTGGAAGGCAATCAGCTCTACAAACGCTATGTCTATAATCCCGACGGATGGGACCAGGACAAGGCCAAAAAATACTATCGCGACGACCTCACCGCCAATGTCTGGTGGCCGAGCGAACTGCCAGAAGACAAGCTCAAGGAATATTACGGCAAGAAGTGACGGCGCCGTGGCTGGCGGGGAGTGGACAAGCATTCCCCGCAGGCCATTCCATCTGTCGAATCCGGTTCGTTCGAGGGTTTCGTGACCAATCTTATCGAGATGTCCCACATTTCGAAGGCGTTCGGAGGGAGCAGGGCGCTCCATTCCGTTTCCCTCGATCTCAAGGCGGGCAGCGTCCACGCCCTGATGGGCGAGAACGGCGCCGGCAAATCGACGTTGATGAAGATCCTGGCGGGCGTGCATCAGCCCGATTCCGGTGAGATCTTCATGAACGGGGAGAAGCTCGATCTGAAATCGCCGCGAGCCGCACTCGATGCCGGCATTTCGACCGTTTTCCAGGAGCATTCGCTGCTGCCCAATCTGTCGATCGCCGAGAACATGTTTCTCGGCCGGGAGCCGACGACACGGTTCGGCTCGATCGATTATCGGGTGATGAGCAGCCAGACCGCCAAGGCGCTTGGCGAACTCGGCCTCACGCTCGACCCGTCGCAACTCGTTTCAAACCTGACCATAGCCGAGCGGCAATTCGTCGAGATCGCGCATTGCATCCAGGCGGACGCCAGCGTGCTCATCCTCGACGAGCCGACGGCGGCGCTCAACGCAGCCGATGTCGATGTGCTCAACCGCAACATCCGCCGGCTGCGCGATAAGGGAAAAGCCATCGTCTACATCTCGCATCGCATGGAGGAGATATTCGAGCTGTGCGACACGGTGACGGTGCTGAAGGACGGCGCACTGGTCGGCACAAGAATGGTGTCCGAGATCACCACCGACGAACTCATCGCCATGATGGTCGGACGCGAACTCCAGGACCTTTTTCCCGATCGTACTGATAACAAAGGCGACGAGATCCTGCGCGTCGAGAACCTGAGGATCACCGAGACATCGCGGCCGCTGTCGCTGACATTGCACAAGGGCGAGATCGTCGCCCTGGCCGGCCTGGAGGGACAGGGCCAGCAGCGCTTCCTGAGATCGCTGATCGGCCGCTATCATCCCTCCGCCGGGACGATTTCCGTCAACGGCAAAGCGCTGAAAATGCCGCTCCCGCCATCATCAGGCGTTCGCCATTTGCAGCAGCTGAGGGTCGGCTTCGTTCCCGAGGACCGCAAGGAAGAGGGGCTCTTCCTCGCTTTGCCGATCGCCCACAACATCGCCATCGGATTGCATTCGAGGCGATCCGAACTCGCGGCGGCGCGGCCGTATCGAAACGTGATCGCCCGCATGATGGAGGTCATGAACATAAAGGCGGCAGGGCCGTCCGCGCCGGTCGGCTCCCTGTCCGGCGGCAACCAGCAAAAGGTTCTGCTCGGCCGCTACCTGGCCGCCGATCTCGATCTTCTGCTGGTCGAGGAGCCGACCCGCGGAGTCGACATCGGCGCCAAGTCCGAGATCTACCACCTGCTGCGCGACTTTACCGCCAAGGGCGGCGCCGTGCTGGTGCTGTCGCGTGAGACGATCGAGTTGATCGGGCTCTGCGATCGCATCTACGTCGTCCACGACGATACCATCGTTGCCGAAATGCCGGCAGCGCAGGCGACAGAACACAAGATCCTCGACGCGGCCCTGATGGGCGGTTCCACGCGCCAGCATTAGGGGCCTCCATGCATCGTTCGCTTTTCAACATCCTGAGTGGCCGGAACACCCGGCAAGGCCTGTGGGGCCTGCCGCTTCTGGTCGCCTTGCTCATTTCGCTGTGGCTGGCCGTCGAGACGACACAGTTCGCCACGGCCGAAAACCTCTTCAACCTGGTAGCCCAGGCGATGCCGCTGATCATCGCGGCGATCGGACAGCTCGTCGTCGTGCTCATCGGCGGGCTCGACCTGTCGGTCGGTTCGGTCATCAGCTTCACCACCGCGGTGCTGGCGCTCGACCAGCCGGCGATCGTGCTGATCCCGGCGGTCTTCGTGCTGGCGGCACTCATCGGGCTGACCAACGGCCTGGCGATCACCCGCTTCAACGTCCATCCGATCATCGCGACGCTGTCGACGCAGTACATCGTGCTCGGCATCACGCGCATCCTGCGTCCCGTCTCCGGTGGCACCGTGCCGGAGATCGTCATCGATGCCGTCTCGGGCAGTTTCCTCGGCATTTCCTATCCGGTTTTCTGGGGCATCGCCGTGATCCTGGCAGCGTGGAAACTGCTCTACGGATCCCGGTACGGGCTGCATCTGTTTGCGAT
>NZ_RZQY01000585.1:0-3932 GCF_003998575.1 Mesorhizobium sp. M7A.F.Ca.CA.001.10.2.1
GGGGCGAAGGTGATGCCCGGCTGGGCGAGCGTCCAGGCGGGCATCACCTTCGCCCTGTGCGGCGCGCGCAATCCCGAACAGGCGCTCGACAATGCACGGGCCGGCGAGATCACGCTTGCGGCAAGCGAGCTAGCGGCAATCGACGCCGCGGCAGCCGCGCATCTCACCGCGATGGATGCCTGAGCAAAAAGGCAACAGCCCCGATGAACCGTAGTCATACAATCGCTGGTCTGCGCGACCGGCCTGATATCGCCGTGCTCGTCATCGGTGGCGGCATCAACGGCATCAGCGTCTTTCGCGAACTGGCCCTGCAAGGCGTCGATGTCGTGCTGGCGGAAAAGGGCGACTATTGCAGCGGCGCCAGCGCCGCCCTGTCGCGCATGGTGCATGGCGGCCTGCGCTACCTCGAAAACGGCGAATTCAAACTGGTGCGCGAATCGCTGCTCGAACGCGACCGGCTGCTGAGGAATGCCCCGCACTATGTGGCTCCGCTGCCGACGACGGTGCCGATCTTCGACATTTTCTCCGGTCTCGCCAACGGTGCGGTGCGTTTCCTGGGGTTGACGCGGCGGCCGAGCCGGCGCGGGGCGCTGGTCATCAAGGCCGGGCTTGCCATGTATGACCTTTTCACCGCTGCACGGCGTTTGATGCCAACGCACCGGTTCAGGGGCCGCGCTGAAACCCTGAAGACATGGCCGGCGATCAACCCGGCGATCCGCAATTCGGCGACCTACTACGACGCCTGGGTGAGCCGGCCCGAGCGCCTCGGCCTGGAGATGCTGCTGGACGCCATGGCGAGCGCGACGAATGCCCGCGTCTTGAACTATGCGCAGGTGTCGTCGACAGGCGATGGCCTTGTCATCACCGACACGCTGACCGGCGAAGAGCTGCCGGTGCGGCCGCAACTGGTCATCAACGCCACCGGCGGCTGGATCGACCTGACCAACAAGGCCATCGGGGCAACGGCGCAGACGATGATGGGCGGTACCAAGGGCTCGCATCTGATCGTCGACAACGGCGAACTGTTCGACGCGCTCGGCGGCCATATGGTCTACTATGAGAACGAGGACGGGCGCATCTGCATCCTGTTTCCATATCTAGGCAAGGTGCTGATCGGCTCGACCGACATCCGGGTGGACGATCCGGACCAGGTCCGTTGCGAGGAGGACGAGCAGCGCTACATCTTGCAGTCGCTCGCTTTCGTCTTCCCCTCGATCAAGATCACGGAAAACCAGATCGTGTTCCGCTTCGCCGGCGTGCGCCCGTTGCCCGCCAGCGAGGACAGTTTTACCAGCCGCATACCGCGCGATCATTTTTGCGAGTTCGTCGAACCGGCCGGGCATCTGCCGGCGACACTGTGCATGATCGGCGGCAAGTGGACCACCTTCCGTTCGTTTGGAGCGCTGGCCGCAGATATGGCGTTGAAGCGGCTCGGCCTCGCGCGCGGCAAGGGCACGCAGGACATGGCCATCGGTGGCGGCCGCGATTTCCCCGCCGATCCGGACGCCTGGTGCGCGTCATTCGCCGCCGAGCATGGCCTGCCGGTCGAGCGCGCGCGCACACTTCTGCAGCGCTATGGCACGTCGGCCAGGGATTTCGTTTCGCACCCCGCGGGCGAACAGATGCTGCCGCAGTCGGACTATTCGGCAAGCGAAATCGGGCGCATCATCGAGCGCGAACAGATCGAGTGCCTTGCCGACCTGTTCCTGCGCCGCACCACCATCGCCATTTCGGGCGGTCTCAGTTTCGACCTCATCAACGCCGTTCTCGACATGCTGGCGGCGCACAAGGGCTGGAGCGCCAGCGAGGCCGCCACCGAGCGCTCGACCTTCCTCGCCTTGCTGGCCGACCGGCACGGCATCGATCTCCAGACGCATCAAAGGAGCGCCCTATGCGCATAAACAAGAAAGTCCGCATGAACCGGCTGTTCGGTGGCGGCCGCTGCCTCGACGTAGCCATCGATCACGGTGTCTGCAACGAGCCGAGCTTCCTTGCCGGGCTGGAAGACATGGCCGGTGTGGTCAATCAGCTGGTCAAGGCCGGCCCCGACGCCATCCAGATGAACTACGGCCAGGCCGATCTGCTGCAGGCCGTGCCTGGCAAGGACAAGCCGGCGCTGGTGATGCGCATCGACATGGGCAATCCCTATAACAGGATACGCCACCGGGCGATGTGGGCGGTGCTGCAGAATGAAGCCGAGCCCTTGCTTGGCGCCATCGAGATGGATGCGGCTTGCGTCGTGGTCAATCTGTTCATGCTGCCCGACGAACCCGACCTGTTCCGGCAATGCGTGCAGAACATCGCCCGCGTGCGCGCCGATTGCGAGAAATACGGCCTGCCGCTGATGATCGAGCCGCTGGCCATGCTGCCGGTCACTGAGCATGGCGGCTACATGGTCGACGGCGATGCCGAAAAGATCGTCACCTTGACCCGGCTTGCCCGTGAAATGGGTGCCGATATCGTCAAGGCCGATCCGACCACCGATCCCAACGACTTCCACCGCGTCGTCGAGGCGGCGCGCTGCCCGGTGCTGGTGCGCGGCGGCGGCAAGGAGGATCTGCGTGCCGTGTTCGACAAGTCGGCCGCCTTGATGGCACAGGGTGCGCTTGGCATGGTCTATGGCCGCAACATCTACCAGCATGCCAACCCGAGCGCTGTCGTGCGCGGGCTGATGGCGATCATTCATGACGATGCCGATGGCGGCGTGGCCTGGGATCTGTACAACCAGGCATAGGCTGCGGCCTCGGGAGGCGCCAATGGCAAGCTACATCCTCGGCCTCGATGCCGGCAACACCGTCATCAAGGCCATCCTCTTCGACTTGTCCGGCCGCGAACTGGCATTCGCCGCCCGTGACGGCCGCTCGTCCATGCCAAAGCCCGGGCATGTCGAACGCGATCTCGACGAACTCTGGCGCAACGCGGTTTCGGTCATCGGCCAATGCATCGCTGAAGCCGGCATCGACGCCGGCGAGATAGTCGCCATCGGCTGCGCCGGTCATGGCAACGGGCTCTACGCGCTCGATCGCACGGGCGCGCCATTGATCGGCATCCAGTCGCTCGACACACGCGCGGTCGACATCGTCGCCGAATGGGCAAAACAGAATGTCGGCGGCCGCACCTATGCACATTGCCTGCAACGGCCGTGGGCGGCGCAGACGCCTACCTTGCTTGCCTGGCTCAAGCGCTTTTCGCCGGCTTTGTTCGCCAGTATCGGAACTGTGTTCCTGTGCAAGGATTTCGTCGTCAACCGCCTGACTGGTGCGCGCAGCAGCGACACTTCAGACATGTCGGGCTGCGGCCTGCTGCAGATGCAGGACCGCCGCTACGAGCCGGACCTGCTTGCCGCCTATGGGCTCGGCGATTGCATGGACCTGCTGCCGCCAGTGCTGGAATCGGCCGACATTGCCGGTCATGTGAGCGCGGAGGTGGCGGCCCTGACGGGACTGCGCGCCGGCACGCCGGTCGTCGCCGGGCTGTTCGATGTCGTCGCCAGCGCGGTCGGTTCGGGCGTGACCAGAACCGGCGCCGCATCGGTTATCGCAGGGACCTGGAGCATCAACCAGGTCATTACCGACGAACCGATCCGCGACCCTTCGATCTTCATGCTGTCGACTTTCGACCGCCAGCGCTATCTGGCGATCGAATCCAGTGCCACCTCGGCCGCCAATCTCGAATGGATCGTTCGCGAATTCCTCGAACATGGTGGCGAAGCCGGCAAGTCGCCGTTCGAATTGTGCAGCGAACTGGTGGCGTCCGTCGATCCGAACAGCGACATCCCGATCTATCATCCCTTCCTTTACGGCTCGCAGCAGAATGGCCATGCGCGCGCAGGCTTCTATGGCATCGCCGGCTGGCACAGCCGAGCCCATCTGCTGCGTGCGCTGTTCGAGGGCGTTGCCTTCGAGCATAAGCGCCATGTCGAGACCTTGCAC
>NZ_RZQY01000586.1:0-3920 GCF_003998575.1 Mesorhizobium sp. M7A.F.Ca.CA.001.10.2.1
GTCCAGAACGATCTTCAGCGCCTCGGGGTCGCAGAACGCATTGAACTCGGTCGGCGTGATGATCTCGCTCTTGCGGTAGAACACGCCGCCCATCCAGATCAGCTCCTTGATCTTGGGCAGCACGTCGCGATGCTTGAGGATCATCAGGCCGATATTGCTGAGCGGGCCGGTGGCAACGACCAGGATCGGTTCGGGCGCGGCGCGCAGTCTGTCGGCCAGGAAATCGACGGCGTGCTGGTCAACCGGCTTGATCGTCGCCTGCGGCAGGTAGGGCGAGCCCTCGAGGCCGCTTGGGCCATCGGCGGTGCCGAGCACCAGCGGGCGCGCCAGCGGGCGGTGACAGCCCTGCGCGACAGGCACCTCGCCGGCGCCGATATACTCCAGGATGCGCAAGGCATTGGCGGTCGTCTTCTCGACTTCCGCATTGCCGCAGGTCGTGGTGACGCCGAGTAGTTCGATGGCCGGCGAGCGATGCGCCATGACCAGCGCGATGGCGTCGTCGTGGCCGGGGTCGCAGTCGAACAGGATAGGAGTTGGCTTGGTCATCATGTCGTCTTTCACGCCGCCCGCTCGTAGCGCGCTATGGTTTTCTTGAAGCCGTCGAGGAAACGCCGGCCGTCCAGGCCGGTGCAGATGCGGGTGGTCTTGGGCCCGCCGCCGGGCAGCAATTGCCGGCCGCGATAAGCGACGGTCTGGCCGCGCGCCAGCCTGCCGTCGAGCACGACGTCGGCGAACAGCGGCTCGGTCATCGTCGCCAGGCCGGGATCGAAAGCCAGCGCCACGGTGATCACGTCGTCCATCGGGAACCCGACGAGGTCGAAGAATTCGCGCCAGATGTCGATGTAGATCGGGAAGCTGTCGGCGATCATCTCAAGGACGGGATTGTCCCTCGCGACGGCCTGCATGTCGGCGATGTCGTCGCGCGTCAGCATCGAATCGGCGACGCGGTTGTCCTCGCAGATGTCGAGCGGCACGAGGATCTTCTCGACATCGGCGTTGAGCACGATGCGCGAGGCCTCCGGATCGGCCCAGATGTTGTACTCCGACAAGGGTGTGATGTTGCCCGGCGTCTGGAAATTGCCGCCGAGCACGATCAGCCGCTTCAGTGCACCGGTCAATCCCGGCTCCTGCAACAGCGCCATCGCCGCGTTGGTCAGCGGACCGGTCGTCACCAGCGTGATCTCGCCCGGATTGGCCATGACCGTGCCGATGATGAAATCGACCGCATGTCCCGGTGTGGCCTGCCGCACCGGCGTCGGCGCCGGCGGGTTGAACTTCTTCAGGCGATCGCCGAAACGGGCAACAAGCCGCTTTTCGAAATGCACCGGCGCTTCCATATCGGCCTTGGCGTTGCCGACGATCGGCCGCCACGCGCCGGCGTGAACCGGGATATCGTCACGCCCGGCGAGCGTCAGCGTGTTGAGGACGACATTGGTGACCTGCTCGATCGGGCCGGCGGCACCGGTCACGGTGGTCACGCCCTCGAGCCGCAGCTTCGGATTGATCGCCGCAAACAGCACGGCGAGAATATCGTCGCCGGCCGAATCCACGTCGAGGATTATGCGTTCCATAAAGGCTTCCTTCACTGGGGATTTTTGCCGCCGGCTTCAGTGTTCTTGTCGACCGACAGCAGCTTGCGCATCGATTCCAGCGTCTCCGCGATAATCCTCGGACGCGCCCGGTAGGACAGCGCGAACAATGCGATCAGCGCGACGACATAGGGGACGGTGAGAACCAGATAGGAGGGATAGCCGAACGTCTGCAGGCGCAACGAAAAAGCATCGGCGAAGCCGAACAGCAGGCAGCCGGCCAGCACCTTCAGCGGATCGCCATTGGAAAAGATCAGGATCGCCACCGCCATGAAACCGCGGCCCGACGACATGTTTTCGGTGAACATGGTGATGTAGCCGAGCGACAGATGAGCGCCGGCGAGGCCCGCCAGCAATCCGCAAAGCAGCGATGCGATGTAGCGGACGCGGGTGATCGAGATGCCAAGCGCCTCGGCGGCTTCCGGTTTTTCGCCGACGACGCGGATATAGAGGCCGAGCCGCGTCCTGGTATAGCAGACGACCAGCAGCGGCACCGCGATGAAGGCGACATAGACGAGCGGCGTGAAGCCGGAGATCAGCGGCGCCCACGAGCCGAGAAGGTCGCGGGCACCGGGCAGCTGGACTTTCGGCAGGCCGACGATGCCGTGACCGACGATCGAGCCGCGCGTGCCGAAGATCGCTTTCATCAGCGAGATTGTCATGCCGCCGGCCAGGATGTTGAGGGCCAGCCCGACGACCACTTCATTGGCCTTGAAGCTCACCACCAGGACAGCAAAAACCAGGGCGAAGACGAGCGCCGCCGCGACGCCGCAGGCGACCCCCGCCAGCGCGGAACCGGTCCAGATCGACCCGAGGACGGCGAAGAAGGCGCCGACCAGCATCTGCCCCTCGAGGCCGATGTTGAAGATGCCGGCCTTGGTGGTGAACGAGCCGCCAAGCGCGACCAGAAGGATGGGCGCGGTGGTGCGAAGCGTCGCCGCGATCAGCGCGACGTTGATGAGCTTGTCTAGAATTTCCATCGCCGCTCCCCTGCCTGGCTGTCGCCACGCTTTCTCACCAGCACCTGGGCCGACACGCTGAGGATGATCAGCGCCTGGATCACGGTGATGATTTCGCGCGACGCGCTGGTGTCGACCTCGAGCAGCAGCGATCCGTTGCGCAGGGCGCCGAAGAACAGTGCGGTGAAGATGGTGGCGACGGGCGAGCCATTGGCAAGCAGGGCGGCGATCAGCCCGTCGAAGCCGAAACCGGGGGCAAATCCTTCCATGAAGCGGTGATGGACGCCGAGCGTCTCGACGCCGCCGGCCAGCCCGCCGACGGCCCCTGAAAGCAGCAGGACCAGGAAACCCTGCCGTTTCACGTTGACGCCGCCATATTCGGCGAATTTCGGCGCCGAACCGACCATCGTGACGCCGTAACCCCATTTGGTGTAGCGGAAGACAAGGGCTGCGCCGACCGCCAGCACCAAGCCAATGACCAGGCCCCAGTTCAACCGCGAAAAGGTGAAGATCTCCGGCAGATAGGATGTCGCCAGGATCGGCGGCGTCTCCGACCAGCCACCCGGCCGCTTGAACAGGAAGATGGTGAAGTAGGACGTGAGCAGCACCGCCACGTAGTTCGACAGGATCGTCGAGACGACTTCGTTGGTGTTGTAGCGGGCGCGGAAGTAGGCGGGGATGGCGACCCAGGCCGCGCCTGCCACGACCGCCAGCGCCAGCGCGGCCAGCGTGTGAATGCCCGCGGGCAGGGGCATGGCAAAGCCGACCCACGCGGCGGCGAAGCCGCCGAGGAACAGCTGGCCCTCTATGCCGACGTTGAACATGCCGCCGCGCAGGCCGATGCAGGCGGCGACACCGCAGATCAGGATCGGCGTCGTCTGCAGCAAGGTCCCGGCGATCTTCTCCTGATCGCCGAAGGCGCCGCGCAACAGCGTCATGAACACACGCACCGGGCTTTCGCCGACCATGAGGATGATGATCGCGCCCATCAGCAGCGCCACGCCGATGGCGATCACCTGGCCGGAAACGGCACGCAAATGGTCTGTCATGATGCGGTCTCCGCGGCGAATTCCGGCACGGCCACGCCTGCCATCATCATGCCGATGCGCTCCTCGTCGGCCTCGTCGCCGGCGACCTCGCCCATGATCCGCCCGTTGAACATCACCAGGATGCGGTCGGCAAGGGCGGCCAGTTCGTCGAGCTGCACGGAAATCAGCAGGATTGCGCGGCCGGCGGCGCGCTGGCGCATGATCTCGTCATGAATGGCCTCCTGGGCGCCGATGTCGACGCCGCGCGTCGGCTGGTCGATCAGCAGGAAATCGGCGCCGTTGGTGAATTCGCGCGCCAGAACGACCTTCTGGATGTTTCCCCC